>JBKCTS010000446.1:0-4455 GCA_046318695.1 Acidovorax sp. | reverse complement strand
GTCGTTGAGGATGGCGGTGGACTCCACATCCAGCCCCACATGCCAGCGCCAGGCGCTGTCCGTGATCTGCTGCACCGGCTCGATCTGCACCTGCACGCCCAGCAGGTGGGCCACCCAGCGCTCCAGCACCCGGGCCAGGCCCGCGAGGCCCGACCTTGCGCGGGTCATTTTGAAGGTCAGGCCGTGGCTCAGGTCTTGCGTCAGCTCATGCGTCAGGTCGAGCAAAAAGCGGTGGCGTGCGCTGTCCTGCCAGTACTGGCCCCCGTTGTCGCTGCCCAGCACCTGCAGCTCAATGCTCGGCTGCAGCGCACCACTGTCCAGCAGCAGGCGGCCCATCTCGCCCAGCCCCGCCGTCTCGTTGAACATGTCCAGCGTGGCGCGGTCGCCTGCCAGCATGCGCCCCGCCTGCAGCGTCACCCGCTGCGGGCGAAACAGCATCTCTGCCGCCCGGGCCTGGACGGCGTCATGACAGTCGTCCAACAGCTTGCGCAGCATGGCCTGCACCATGGCATCAATGAACACGGCCGGAATGTTGACCGCCCCGCTTCGCATGAGTTGCAGGTAATACGCCTGCAGCGTTCCTGCGGCACAAAGCCCGTCACGAAAGCGAAGGAAGACGGCATAGTTTTCGCGGGCGTCGGCATCCGCAAGCAAAGCCAATGCCTCGCCCGAGATGGCCAGCGTCGGATCTGCCGCCAACGACTCGTGCAAGGCGATCTCGGCCGCGCAGGATTCGGGCACCAAGGCCAGCTCAGGCGCTTGCAAACACTGCCGCAGGTACGCTGGCGTCGGCACAAGCCAGCCTCGCTGGTAGATATCCAGCAGGTTGAATCCGCAGTGAGGCCAGAAATCGTGAGCAGATGCCATGGAATAACCGGTTGGAATGAACGTCAGGCGCGTGCGCCCAGGCCAGGAGTCTCACACATCACGCAGAGCGTTTGCGCTGGGCTTTTTGATGCCGCCAAGGAATCTCGGGCGTCCGGGCATCGGTGGATTTGAACCGTTTTTCCGCCCCTCAAAGGCACATCAACGTCCTCACCGGCATCGCATCATGGCCCAAAGGTTTCACAACGCTGAGCAACTTCAGCCGCGCGAGAACCTGAACTCAGGAGTCACAGCATGCTCGACATCTCTCAAACCACCAACCTGCTGACCTCTCTGGGAGTGTCGGGCACCCTCGCGGCCCGCGCAGCAGAGCGAACCGCGCAAAGCAACCCCAAGGCAGATCCGCTGACATTTCTCAGTGAGCTGAAAAACACGCTCGAGCAGCTTGCTGGCAATGCTGCGGCCAACCCTCAACCCGCCCCGGCGTCGGCCCCGGCTCAGACCGCAGGATTCAACGCGACAGCTGGCGCGTTCACCCAGGGCGTCGAACGCGCCGCCACCCAACCGGTGGCCCTCAACACCAAGCCCGCCAGCGCGCCAGCACCGTTCAAAAACCTCGAGGAATTCAAGGCCTGGGAGAAGGGCCTGGGAAGCAAGTTTGCAGCCGATTACGAGCCACCAGACTACATCCGCATGTCTGCCTTGGTCATGAGTGGTGGGGACGACACGGTCGTGGGACGCTACCTGTTTTTCAAGAACCACCCCGAGTTTGCAGCCGATTACGCATCAATCCGCAACGGACAGCGGTCGCAGTTCCCCACCGACGGCTCCACACTTATCAAGACTGACATGTCCAGCATGTCGCCAGAGGCGGCCGCGTACTACAAAGAGCACCCCGAGGATCTGCGCGCCGCCGAGGGCTTCAACATGGACCCGACGCTTGCAAGAATGCGGATGACCGGAGAGCTTGCAGCCCCCTATGGCGTCAACATCACCGAGTGGCTGACCGAAAACAAGTGGACCAAAGACGGCGTCGTCGCCCAGAACAACCGTCTTACCTTTGCCAACGCCAACTACATCGGGCTGGACGGCAAAGGCGCTGCAACCTACCGGCTTGCCCGCCTGGACGTCGCCACAGGAAACATCATCAACTTTGATGGCCGCGTCTATGACCCGGTCACCGGCGAGGCCAAAGCCTGACGCGTTCACGCGCCCGCGGGGGGCAACCCGGCAGCGACGGGCCTGGCGCGCCCAACGATCATCGGCCTGGGGCGCTGCAGGCTTGGGCCACGCGCCCGCTTGCAAACCTTGCTCCAGACAAGCACCACAATGGTCCATCCTCCCCATCGATTGGGGGGGTGTGATCACAGTGAAAACCCTTGGTTTTGCCTGGCGATCCGTCGGTGTGCACTGCAACATTCCTGCCCCGCATGACCGCATGAACATTGACCATTGGATCGATGTTCGTCCCATCCTTACAGTCTGTTGCATCGGCGCGTAAAGCGCCGAGCCTTTGGACACACTTAAGGAGACTTTCATGCGTTTATCCCGGTTACTCACCGCCCTGGCCCTCACCGCAGCTGCCGCCAGCGCCCTGGCCCAAACCACGCTCAAGCTGGGCCATCCCCAGTCCAGCACCTCCGCCTTCCAGACGGGTGCGCAGGCCTTTGCGGATGAATTTGCCAAACTGACGAACAACCGCTACAAGATTTCGGTCTTCCCCTCCGGCGCGCTGGGCGGTGAGCGTGAAATGGTGGAAAGCGTGCAACTGGGCACCCTGGACCTGGTGGTCACCTCCACCGGCCCTGTAGGCAATTTTGTGCCCGAAACGCTGATCACCGACATTCCTTTCCTGTTCCGCGACTACGACCACGCTCGCAAAACATTGGACGGCCCCATTGGCCAGGACCTGCTGGCAAAGTTTCCGTCCAAGGGCATCGTAGCCCTGGCCTGGGCCGAGAACGGTTTCCGGCACCTCACCAACAGCAAGCGTGCGGTCAACACGCCTGAGGACATGAAAGGCCTGAAGCTGCGCACCATGGAAAACCAGGTGCACATGACCGCCTTCCGTGCCCTTGGCGCATCGCCCGCACCCATGGCTTTCACAGAGCTCTTCACCGCCTTGCAACAAGGTACTGTGGACGGTCAAGAAAACCCAATCCCTGTCATCACGTCGTCCAAGTTCGGCCAAGTGCAAAAGAACCTGTCCCTCACAGGTCATGTGTACTCACCTGCGCTGATTTTGGCTTCGCTGCAAATGGTCAATGGTCTGTCGGCCGCTGACAAAAAGGCGCTGCAAGACGCCGCCAAGTTTGGTGCCCAAGCCATGCGCAAACGTGTGAACGAAGTGGAAAGCTCGGGCGTGGCTGAACTCAAAGCCATGGGTGTGAATGTGATCACCGATGTGGACAAGTCGAAGTTCCAATCCGCCTTGGCCCCGGCCTATGTTGAATACGCCAAACGTTTTGGCGAAGCCAACATCCAGCGCATTCGCGACGTCAAGTAACCACACGCTTTTGAATCGAGATTCACCATGAGCTCCGCTGCCATTGCCACCAAACCCGCCCCCTCGGGTTGGGTGACCGCGCTGATTGCTTTGGACAAACGCTCCACCGGCTTTGCCATGAACACCGCTGTGGCGATGTTGGTTTTGGCTGTGTTTTGCGGCTTGTTCCAAGTGTTTTCACGCTTTGTCTTGCAGACCCCTTCCGACTGGACCGAGGTGCTCACGCGCTTCGCTTTGATCTGGATGGTCTACATGGGTGTGGGGGTGGCACTGCGCAACGGAGCCATGGTGTCGGTTGATTTGATGCACCGCAAACTGCCGCCGAAGTGGCGCAAGAAGTTGGAGTGGTTCATTGCCACTGTGACTTTGTCGATGCTGGGCGTGATGATTTACTGGGGCGCTTTCATTGCCTGGCGCATTCGTTTTCAGAATGTGGCTGGCCTGGAAATCTCCATCGCTTGGGCGTATTTGGCCATTCCCATCGGCGCGCTCTTTGCGGTGATCGCGGTCTTCGCCCACTTGTTTGATCCACTGCGCAACGAGTTGGACACCGCGCTTTGATCTGCCGCCAGCGTTGCCTGCGCTGGCTCTCGAATTCAGCTTCGGTCCTGGGGTTATTCAAACCCCTGGGCGGAGCACATCTCTAAAGGAAAAATCATGGGCTCCATGATGTTGACCGCGATGCTGGTGCTTTTTGCATGCAGCGTGCCCGTCGCCATTGCCATTGGTGTGGCCAGTCTGGTGGGTGTGGTCGGCACCCCCAACTTATCCATGGTCGTCATCCCGCAGCAGTTGTTTATCTCGATTGATAAATACCCGCTGGCGGCCATTCCCTTCTTTATTCTGGCCGGTAACCTGATGGAAACCGGCGGCATCTCGCGCCGTTTGGTGGACTTTGCCAAGTCCATCGTCGGCGGTGTGCAGGGCGGTTTGCCCATGACTTGCGTGTTGACCTGCATGATCTTCGCGGCGGTGTCGGGCTCGTCGGTGGCCACCACGTTTGCCATTGGCGCGATTTTGATTCCCGCCATGGTCAAACACGGTTATCCCACCCCAGTGGCGGCGTCTATTCAAGCCTCATCGGCTGAACTCGGCGTGATCATTCCGCCGTCGATCCCGATGAT
>JBKCTS010000445.1:0-4120 GCA_046318695.1 Acidovorax sp. | reverse complement strand
GGTGCCCCACTGCAGTTGGCGGAACGTGGCAAACACATGGGCCGATGCCATGGTGCCCACAGCGCCTTCGAGCATGGTGCCGCCATACAGCTCGATGCCCGCTGCATCGGCAATGGCTGCCACCTGCAGGGCCTCGAGCAGGCCACCCGACTGTTCGATCTTCACGGCGAAGACATCGGCGCCGGCCACGCGGGCCAGGGCGAATGCCGAGGCGGGCCCGGTGAGTGATTCGTCGGCCATCACGGCGATGGGGTAGCGGCCCTTCAGGCGTGCCAGGGCGTCAACCGATGCCACAGGCTGCTCCACCAGGTCGCAGCCAGCATCCACCAGGGATGCCAAGCCGTGCTGGGCATCGAGCTCGCTCCAGGCCATGTTCACATCCACACGCACCGATGCGCGGCTTCCCATGGCCCGCTTGATGGCGGCTACGTGGGCCACATCGTCGACCACGCTACGGCGGCCGATCTTGAGCTTGAAGATGTTGTGGCGGCGCTGCGCGAGCATGCGCTCGGCCTCGTCGATGTCCTTGGCGGTGTCACCCGACGCCAGGGTCCAGGCAATTGGCAGGCTGTCGCGCACGCGGCCGCCCAGCAATTGCGAGACGGGCAGTCCGGTGCGGTGGCCCAGGGCATCGAACAGCGCCGTCTCGATGGCGCATTTGGCGAAGCGGTTGTCCTTGATGGCTTTGCCCAGCCGCGCCATGATGGCGGGCACATGGTTGGCATCGGCACCGATGAGCAGGGGCGCAAAGTAGGTGTCCACCACCAGCTTCATGCCTTCGGGCGATTCAGCGCCGTAGGCCAGGCCACCGATGGTGGTGCCTTCGCCGACGCCCACGGTGCCGTCCGAGCAGTACAAGCGCACGATCATCAGCGTCTGGCCGTTCATGGTGGCCATCGACAGCTGGTGCGGGCGGATCGTGGGCAGGTCCAGCAGCAGGGTCTCGACGCGCTCGATAACAGCCGAGCCTGCGAGGGATTCAGAGCGTGGTGTGTGTTGCATGGAGTGGATTGGACCGCGCAGCCTCCAAACAATCCAACACCAAATAGGTCTAACTCGATACCCTACAGGTATAGTTGCTGTTTTCAGCAAGTCAAATCAACAACTTGCAGATCAATCATCTGCACACCTATGGCTTACCCTGATGGATATCCGCCAACTTAAATACTTTGTGGCCGTGGCCGATGCGCGCAACTTCACGCGGGCGTCGGAACTGCTGCACATCGCGCAGCCGCCGCTCAGCCGTCAGATCCAGCTGCTGGAGGAAGAACTGGGCGTGCAGCTGATCCTGCGCAACAGCCGCCCACTGCGCCTGACCGAAGCAGGCCGCATCTTTTACGAGCAGGCGCTTCAGATCATCAACCGGCTCGACCAGCTCAAGACCGCCACCCGCCAGATTGGCCTGAACCAGCAACGCACGCTGTCGATCGGTTTCGTGGCATCGACTCTGTACGGCGGCCTGCCGATGCTGGTGCGCAAGCTGCGCCAGTACCACCCGGATGTGGACATACAGCTGGTTGAGCTGTCATCGCAGCAGCAGTTTGCGGCGCTCAATTCTGGCCGCATCGACGTGGGTTTCGGACGGGTGCGGGGCAATGACGGCACGGTCGCCCGGACCATCCTGCGCGAGGAACGGCTGGTGCTGGCGCTGCCGCCCGATTCACCCCTGGCAGGTGCATCCAGCCGCATCCCTTTCAGCGCAATTGAGGGTCAGAAACTGATCGTGTACCCCAAAGAGCCCCGGCCCAGCTTTGCCGACCACGTGCTGAGCCTGCTCAACGACCATGCGGTGCGGCCGGCCGCAGTGCACGAGGTGCGCGAGATCCAGACCGCCCTGGGACTTGTGGCCGCTGCATCGGGCATATGCGTGATCCCGGCGTCGGCGCGGCTGCGCAGCGACGTGCACTACCGCCTCATCGATGACCCGCGCATTACCTCGCCCATCATCATGAGCCACCGGCTCAACGACAACGCGTGGTACATACCGGCCCTCAAGGAAATGGTCGCAGCCATGTATGCCGAAAACCCGCCGTGGCTCGATGTGGAGCACAGTCTGTTCCCCGGCGAAAACGCTGCAGGCCCCCCACGCGAAGCACCGGCCGCAAAACCGCCGCGCCGGCGCAAAAAGGGCGCCTGATCAGCGTGCGATCCAGCCAGGCCGCTGCATGATCTGCTGGTTGGAGCCCGCGCAGTCATCCACGCTGGCTACCGATTTCCGTCAAGACTCACTCATCCACGGCCATGCGGATGGTGTCGCGGCCGTGGCGGTCTTTCAGGCGGCCCAGGTCGGTATCGAGGGCGCGGGCCAGCTTGTCGGAGGCGCCGACGAACGCGACGGCCATCTTGTCTGCGTCGTCACTCACGATGATCGGCTGGCGGCCGGTCACGCGGGCCTCGATTCGGCAGCGCTTGTCGTTTGTACCGGACTTGCCAGCGTCCACATCCGACAGGTGCACCTCCAGCCGCGTCACGTGGTCCTGAAAGCGCGACAGGCGGCTCTTGCACTCATCGCTGATCCACTGGGCCAGTGAATCGCCACCCTGGATGTGGTCGTCGGTGTTGACTTGGACTTGCATGAAAAGCTCCTGATTGATCGGGTTGATTCGTGGGACCGCCTGGCGCAGCAGGGGGTTGGCCCGCGTACCCCGCAGAGCAACCATCGTCGCGCCAAACCGCAGCCTCCAGAACGGGCCTGTGCTTCGGCGGTGCGATACGCCTGCGGCCGTGCGCTCATGCGCTGCGGCCTCCGCCCAGCCACCCACGGCATCATGGTAGCCGCAACACGGTCAGACCATCGCGATTTCCACACCCACGCAACGCCGGGCCGACGACAATACAGGAACCTTGACCACCTGCTTTTCGTGGCAGCCCTGTGCACGGCACCGTTGCCCGCAACCTCCCTCAACATGGCTTCTGCAAACCGCCTCAAGATCGGTCTTTCGGCCTGTTTCCAGCATGCCGACTCCACCCGCACCCTGTTCACACGCAAGACGCTTCAGTACGTGGAGCAGTCAATCGCGCACTGGATCATGTCGTCCGGCGCCATGGTGGTCATGGTGCCTTGCCCTACGGGCGAGACTGCGCGCGGCGATGTGACGCTGCAGCATTACGCGCAATGGCTCGACGGCCTGGTCATGCACGGCGGCGCGGATGTGTGGCCCGGCAACTATGGCGAGGAACCGCTGCGCGCCGAGTGGATCGGCGACCGCGTGCGCGATATCTACGACCTGGCCCTCGTCAAGGCTTTTGCCGAAGTGGGCAAGCCCATCTTTGGGGTGTGCCGCGGGCTGCAACTCATCAACGTGGCCTTTGGGGGCACGCTGTACCAGGACAGCGAGCCACAGCACCCCGGCGCACTGCAGCACCGCAACGCCACGGCCTACGACCAGCATTTCCACGATATTCAAATCGTTCCCGATTCGTATCTGGCAACGCTCTACCCCGGGCTGCCCCGCGCACGCGTCAACAGCATTCACCACCAGGGCATCAAGCGGCTGGCCCCCGACTTTGTGGTCGAAGCCCTGAGCGAGCCCGACGGCGTTCCCGAAGCCATCCGTGTCAGGCCCGCGCCGGGGCGGGGCTACATCGCCGCCACCCAGTGGCATCCGGAGTTTCACCGGATGGGCTCGGACACCCTGGACGACACGGCCATCTTGGCTGATTTTCTGGCGGCATGCCAGAGCGCCAAGGCCAATCCAGCGCGGCCCGGCACCTCCACCGGCGGACTGCGAGACCGGGCAAAAAGGCTGCTGCGCAGCGCCCTCGGGGCCGACCGCGCGGGCTCTGCCTGAAAGACCTTGCCTTTGCCCCACCGCATGACCAGGCTGGTGGGCGCAGCGGGCCGACAGGGCAACGAGAGGGAAACCGGATGGGGCGCAACTGGCTTCCAGCAATGTGCATACCGTTCATTTGCCGTCCAGACTCACCATCCTGGCCGGCGGCGCCAGCGGGGGATGCCATATCTGGAAGACTCTCGTCCTTGTCAATCGAAAAACTTGCGGGAATGAGGGCGTGTCATCCATCAATTCCCCCACGCGCCTGGGCCACTTCGCGCAAAATGCGCTCCATGGCGCGCACCGGCGCTGGCGGTAGACTCTGTCAGGTTCGCGCGGTCGGGTAG
>JBKCTS010000444.1:0-1469 GCA_046318695.1 Acidovorax sp. | reverse complement strand
GGATGGCAGCGGGCAGCTCATGGCTGCCTTGAATACCTACCTTGCCGCCACAAGCACTGAGCAGCGCGACAGCTCGCTGAATGCACTGCTGTACCGCTGGGTAGGTGCTGAGAATCTTGCCTCGGCCAGCCGCGGTGGTATGAATGCAAGCCAGATCGCGGTGATGGAGGCTGTTTTCGGGGAACAGTATCGGCAAGAAACCCCTTTTTACAATGACGGATTGGACCCGGGTCCGATGGCATCTAGTGTCCTGTCCCGTTAATATCTGGCATTAATATTGCATGCCAATCCGGTATCTTGGGAACGGAGATACCGCCATGAGGACAGGAAGACCGAAAGTCGAGTTGCTGCTGACGGACGATGAGCGCTCGCAGCTTCAGTCGTTTGCGCGCAGTCGATCGCTGCCTGCGGCATTGAGTGCACGAGCGCGCATTGTCCTGAGCAGTGCCGATGGCGAACTCAACAATGCCATCGCCGAGCGCCTGGGGCTGACCAAGGCCACTGTGGGCAAGTGGCGAATGCGGTTTGTCGAGCGGCGCATCGCTGGCCTGTACGACGACGTGCGCCCGGGCAAACCACGCACGATCGATGATGAACGCGTGGCGAATTTGATCAAGACCACGCTGCACACCAAGCCCGTCAATGGCTCCACACACTGGAGCGTGCGCACCGTGGCTGCCGAGACCGGCATCTCCAAGACCAGCGTGCAGCGGTATTTCCAGCTGTTTGGCCTGCAGCCGCATCGCACTGAGAGCTTCAAGCTCTCCAACGACCCGTTCTTCATCGAGAAGCTGCGCGATGTGGTCGGCTTGTACCTGAGCCCACCTGACAACGCATTGGTGATCTGCGTGGACGAGAAAAGTCAGTGCCAAGCGTTGGAGCGAACCCAGCCCATGTTGCCCATGGGTTTTGGCTACGTCGAGGGCGTCACCCACGACTACAAGCGCCACGGCACGACCACGTTGTTTGCTGCCTTGAACGTTGTCAACGGTGCCGTGTTGGCCGCCTGCAAGCCACGCCACCGGCACCAGGAGTTTCTGGCCTTCCTGCGCGAGATCGACAAGGCCGTACCTGCTGGGCTGGATGTTCACTGCATCTGCGACAACTACGCCACGCACAGTCATCCCAAGATCAAAGCTTGGCTTGCTGCGCGGCCGCGCTGGCACATGCACTTCATCCCGACTTACAGCTCCGGGTTGACCCAGGTTGAGCGCGTCTACGCGTTGATCACCGACAAGGCGATTCGGCGCGGCTCTTTTACCAGTGTCAAACAACTCGTCCAACGCATCGACCACTTCGTCGCCGCGCACAACACGAACTGTCAGCCCTTCAAATGGACTGCCACCGCCGATTCGATCCTTGAAAAGTTGCATAGACTTTGCTCACGTATCAGCGGGACAGGAAACTAGTGTGGGTCGCGGTGGAAAGCTTTATACATGGGTGCCGATGCACGCTGGAGCATTGCAATG
>JBKCTS010000443.1:0-5140 GCA_046318695.1 Acidovorax sp. | reverse complement strand
ACTTTGAAGAAGTGCCGCCCAAGGGCTACAAGCGCCTCTTCCCCGGCAACAAGGTGCGCCTGAAGGGTGGCTACGTGATCGAGTGCACCGGCAGCACCAAAGATGCGAACGGCGTCATCACCGAAGTGCTGGCCACCGTGGTGCCCGACACCAAGAGCGGCACCCCCGGCGCCGACAGCGTCAAGGTGAAAGCCGCCATCACCTGGGTGGGCGTGGCCGACGGCGTGACCGCCCAAGTGCGGATGTACGACCGCCTGTTTCTGGACGCCCACCCCGATGCGGGCGGCAAGGACTTTATTGAAAGCCTGAACCCGAACAGCCTGAAAGTGCTGACCGCCATCGTGGAGCCGTCACTGGCCAATGCCAAGCCGGATGACAAGTTCCAGTTTGAGCGGCATGGGTACTTTGTCGCGGACCGGGTGGATCACCGGGCGGACAAGCCGGTGTTCAACCTGGCCGTGGGGTTGAAGGACTCCTGGGGAAAGTAACTTCGCTCTGAATCAAGAAGGGCCGGCTGGCCGTGCCGCTGGCGCTGCCGCCAGCGCCGGACATTTGGGGCCATGACGGCTGCGGTCCTTGTAGGCACCGCAACATTGCACCCAGGGCTTGGCGGGCCCTTAGCAATCACCGACACGGCGCTGAGTTACGCTGCACGTGCTGAAGCATCAAGGAATGACCGAATGAAAAAGCTCACCATCACCATCCAGCTTGAGATGAACGTGCCAGACCACTGGAAAGTGCAGGAAACGTCCGAGGGCACGCCGGTGATCCGCATGGCCGACGGACAGTACCTGGACATGGCCGTGGAGCCTTTGTTTGCTGCGGACCCTGAAGATCTGTGGAGCACAACCGACGACGAAGCGGCGCTCGAAGAAATCATGGACATGGTGGAAAGCGAAGAAGTGAGGTATGCGCTGGAGCCCCAGGCCGGCTGACAACGCCGCCACCCATACGCCAAAGCCGCGCGGTGGGCTGCCCGCCCGCCAACCTTTTGCACCACCGGCCTCACACGCCGGGCCGCACGCCCAGGCAGATCGCGCAGACGCTCGCAGCGCGGTGTCACGCCGCGTGGCTCTGGCTGCCTTGGCTATGCCCAACGCTGCCTGGGCAGCCAAAGCGGCGGCACCAGCGCCGCAACCCGACAGCAGCGGGGTGTGGCCTCGCGCGCTGCCGGTGCCCGGCGGCATAGCCCGGCTGTCACTGGGCCCGGCAGCGACCAGGCCCGTAGTGCATGTGAGTCAGGGCAATGCCGACGTGCCCGTGCTGGTGGTGGGCGATGCGATCGCGTGGACAGCAGTGGTGGGCATTGGGCTCACTGCAGCGCCCGGCGATGCGCAGGTCACCGTGCAGCCTGCGGCAACGGACGCGGCAGCACGCACTGTGCCCTTCAACATAGTGGCCAAGCGCTATGCTGAACAACAGCTCAAGGTACCACCTCGCACGGTAGACCTCTCGCCCGCAGACCAGGCCCGCTACGAACGCGAGCGCGACCACCAAGCCCTGGTGATGGCCACCTTCAGCGAGCGCCCTGCGGGCGTGGCGCTGCCGTCGCTGCAGATGCGCGTGCCGGTGCCTGGGCGGCGCTCCAGTTCGTTCGGGCTGCGCCGCGTATTCAACGGCCAGCCGCGCAATCCGCACAGCGGCATGGACATCGCAGCCGCTACCGGAACACCCGTGCTGGCCCCGCTGCACGCGCGTGTGATCGACGTGGGTGACTACTTCTTCAACGGCGGCACGGTGTGGCTGGACCATGGCCAAGGCCTGCTCAGCATGTACTGCCACTTGAGCCGCGTGGAGGTACAGGTGGGCGATGTGCTTCAGGCCGGCGATGCGTTTTGCAACGTGGGCGCCACCGGCCGTGCGACCGGCCCACACCTGCATTGGGGCGTGATGCTCAACCGCACCTTGGTGGACCCGTCGCTGTTCATCGACAAATAGCTATTATCTTGATAGCTAATGATACTTGCTGAATGCGCGCCATCAGCCAATTTTATTCAAACCCCGCCCCCTCAAGACCGCGCCGCGGCGAGGTGCCGAGGGACGCCCCCACCCTGCCCGCGCGCACGGCCGCATCGGTCAGTCAGCCTGCGCCTGCTCGATCACCAGATAACGCTTCACCAGGTCGAAAAAGCTGTCGTAGAACGCATCCTTGTTTACCGTGACGCTGGCCACCTTCACCAGCGAATCGCTGCTGGCCGCAAACGGCAGCGACACCGAGCCGATGGCCCCCACGCCCACACTGGCCGAATTGTTGGTCTTGCGCAGCGCGTAGGTATCTTGCAGCGCGGTGACAAAGCCCAGGCTCACCTTGCCGTCGTTGGCCTCTGGCACACACACCACCCGCACCGTCATCTGCAGGTGCGATTCGGCATCGGGCTGAAAGTTTTTCTTGCCTTCCACCAGGTCCACGCCAGACGCCGCAATGATGTATCCCTGGCTGAGCAGGGCACGGCGCGATGCCTCGCAGGTTTGGGCGGGCGTGGCGTCGAACAGGCGCGAGAAAGTCGTTGCGGAATTGAAGTTTTCCTGCACATCAAACGTGCGGGGGCCCGTGGTGGCAACGCAGCCCGAGAGCATCAGCGCAGCGCCTGCCACGCCGCACAACAGCACCCGGCGCTGGCTCCGTAGCAGCCCACCACGGGCCGCTGGTCTTGCAACTGCCGGGGTCTGCGTTGCAGATGGAGTAAGGCGCAGGCGGCGGGTCATCGGATCCTTTGATTGGTTGGCAGCAGGGGCGACGGGGGCGTCGCCAAGGGGCCACACTGACTGCGACGACCCCGCACCGCGACGGCATCCTTCGCTCCGATTTTAGGCAGGGCTGACACGCTGACCGCGCGCCATGCTTCCAAGCAGCAGGGCCGTGCCCGCACCGCACTGCTGCAATCGGCCCAAGGCCGTATCGCAGGCACCCGGCACGCTCAAATCCACCGCTACACTGACCGAACCCCTCTATCGCCCCGGCCCGCGTTGCAAACCGTTCGATACAGGCTTTTGCAAGGGTTTCATCCCTCGCCAGAACCGCTGGACCAAGCCCTTCCCCGCAGCAACCAGATATTCCTTTTTTCCGTGCCCCTGGCCTCCCTGATCTGCCTTGTCGTCGCTATCCATGATGGCGACACGCTGACCGCCCGTTGTGGCAGCCCCGCCAACTACCAGCAGGTGCGACTGCGCGTGGCAGCCATTGACGCGCCCGAAACGCGCCAGGCGTTCGGACAAAAATCGCGCGAACATCTGGCCCGCCTGTGCTTTCGCCAGCAGGCCACACTGCAGCCGGTGGATAAAGACAAATACGGGCGCATGGTGGCGCATGTGCGCTGCGCCGGCACCGACGTGGCTGCCGCCCAGGTGAGCGCAGGCATGGCATGGGTGTATGCGCCCTACGCTGCAGACCAGCCCGGGCTCACCGTGTTGCAGGACCGCGCAAGGGCTCAGCGCACAGGGCTGTGGTCGCAGCCACGCCCGCAAGCGCCGTGGACCTACCGGCACCAGCACGCTCGGTAGGTGGGCTGTCGCAGTCGCCGGCCCCGACCGGATGCGCCGCGACGACGGGCGTCAGCCGCACGTTCTCGCTGCCGTTTTGAAGGTTGGCGACCGTCGTCTCCAGCGCCTGGTTGGCATTTGGCCCGCCTGAGACAACTGCGTTGCGACCGGCCAGGCGGCCTTCGCAATGGTCTCGAAGGACGCGGTAAATCCCGACAGCCCATCCGCGCCCGAACGGCTGCCCTGGTTGGCATCGGTCGCGCGGGTTGACGCGCCGCTGCAGGCATTGGCCCTGGCCGTTGAACCCGGTGCTCTGCACGCAGGCAGCCACACCGCCCGCACCATCGGTGAAGCCGGTGCAGCACGGCCACAGCCCCCGGTTCGCTGAAGGCTTGCCGCCACGCCCTGCAGCGCGCCCTCGGCCGTCTGCACCAAAGACAAGGCGTCGTTACCGTTGCGCGCCGCCTGATTCAGGTCGCGGATCTGGGCGGTAAAGCGCTCGGAGATAGCCGGGCCCGCCGCGTCGTCACGGGCGCGATTGATGCACAACCCAGACGACAGCCTTACGCCCGCTGCTGCCAGTGAACTGCTTTGAAGAGGCCTCACCGCCTGCGGGCTAAGCGTCAGGCGTTGAAGGTGCCGCTGAGCAGTTCAGGCAATCGCTGCACCTTCATCTTGAAGCCGCAGGCCTGGGCATGGCCGCCACCGCCCATGCTCTCGGCCAGCGCGATGCAATCAAAGTTGCGCTGGGAGCGCAAGCCCACCTTGACGCCGTGGGCGCCCGCGCTCCACATCAGCCCAAAGGTGCCGGTCTTGGCCGAAAGGTTGTCGCCCACCAGACTGTGGAACATGCCCGAGGCATTGACCATCAGCCCCGGGATGCCGTTGAACACCAGCGGCTGCGCGCCTTCGGCAATGTCGGCCGCAAGCTTGCGGAACCTCTCGTCCATGGCTGCGCCGCGCGCCATGAAGTGCTCCAACTGCGCGGGCGTGAAGCTGGCAATGTCGCGCCAGCGCTCAAACGCCTGCGGCTCCATGTCCAGCGCCGACAGGAAGCCCGCGCTCTCGGCAAACTCCCACTTCCAGATGTCGCGGTCTTCCACGTACTGCACGAGCGGCGGCACCGGGGTGAGGGGCTGGAAGAACTCCCACGCCAGGCGCGCGCCCGACTTGTTCATGTCAAAGTGCACCACGCCGCAGCGGCAGGCAAAGCCGGTGAGCTTTTCTGCGGCGCTTTTGTGGTGGTCCAGCATCACGAGCTTGGCGGCGCGCTCGTCAAGCGCAGCCATCACGTCGGCGGAAAACGAAAAATCCAGGATGTACACGGCCCGGCCGCGCACATCGGGCAGGTCGTCGATGGTGGCGATGTCGCCATGGTCCAGGCCCAGGTACTCAGCGCTGTCGCCGTAGAACAGCCAGGCGGCCAGGGCAGCGCCAAAACCATCGGGGCAGCCACGTCCGTGGTACAGGATGAGGGGCGCGGGGTCGTGTTTGTCGGGCGCAAACAGCAGTTGCAAAGGGAGGATGGTCGGTTTCATGCCCCCTGATTGTCACCCGGCGGGCGGTCGTGGCGTGGCGGGTGCCCTGCGCCATCGCCGTGTCCCCGGCAACGCAAGGCGCCCCGCCGGTCAAAGGCGCAGAGTGGGCGCAGTGTGGGCGC
>JBKCTS010000442.1:0-1185 GCA_046318695.1 Acidovorax sp. | reverse complement strand
CTGCTAGGCCACGACACGCTGCGTGCTGCGTATGTGAATGTGGGGGGGCGCGGCCAGACGAAAATGCACGAGCACGAAGACGTTGTGCAATTGCGCGACCTGCTGCTCGAAGGGATCGAACGTGACTTCGCGCAAATCGCTGCAGGCGCCCCCTTGCAGGCGTTAGGGGAGGGCGCGGTGTGCAAATACTGCGCTGCGCGCGGACTGTGCCGAAAGGACTTCTGGAAATGATCCGAGGGTACCCCGCTCTGCCACCGCCGACTCGCTCCTTGAATAGTGTCATCGATTTTGCTCACTTGTCAGTGGGACAGCACACCAGATGAACGCTGCCTACGAACACAACGGCCAGCCGGTCTCGCGCGCGGCCTTTTATGCCATTGCGTGCGACCCGGCCCGCAGTGTGGCCGTGGAGGCCTGTGCCGGCGCTGGCAAGACCTGGATGCTGGTGTCGCGCATGGTCCGCGCGCTGCTTGATGGGGCTGCCCCGCACGAAATCCTGGCCATCACGTTTACCAAGAAGGCTGCGGGCGAGATGCGCCAGCGCCTGCAGCAAGAGTTGGAACGCTTCGCCCAGGCGTCGCCCGACACGCTGTTGTCCGAACTGGTGGCTCGCGGGGTGACGCCCCAGGACGCACTGGACAAGCGCGAGGCGCTGCGCGGCCTCTATCGCAAGTTGCTGGACAGTGGCCGCCCGGTGCAGATCCGCACCTTCCACAGCTGGTTTGCCGCGCTGCTCGGTACGGCGCCCATGGCCCTCTTGCAGGACCAAGGTCTGCCAGCGCATTTCGAGTTGCTGGAAGAAGATGACCAAGCCGTGCGAGAGGTCTGGCGGCCTTTCCTGCGCGCTGTGGCTGGCGACCCCGGCCTGCGGGCTGACTACGAATCTGTGGTGGCCGAGTACGGGCGCTCGCAGACCCACAAGGCACTGGTGGCAGCCCTGACCAAACGGGTGGAGTTCAAACTGGCTGATGAGGCGGGCGTGGTGGATGCGTCGGTGCCTGCATTCGGCGAATGTTTCCCCGAGTTCGCGCATTGCGCTGACCCCGCCGATGCCCTGACCGATGCTGCCCGTCGCCATCGCTGGCTGGCCTGGGCAAGCGCGCTTGGGGCTGAAGCCGACATAACTCCCCGAAAGCCCGCCGGCGCCAGCAGCGAGGCGCTGGCCAGCGCCGGGCCGGGGCAGTG
>JBKCTS010000441.1:0-2963 GCA_046318695.1 Acidovorax sp. | reverse complement strand
GTCTTGCCGCCGCCAAACTTCACTTCCTCGCCATAGCTGCCGGCGCGCAGGGTGTGGTCGGCCTCGACTTCAAGGATGAGCTCGGTATCTGCCAAGCGCACGCGGTCGCCCACGGTAGGGCCGAACATTTCGGCATAGGCGCGTCGTCCGATGGTTGCCATGTGGGGTGCTCCGCGAAAACGAGTTGCTATGATTTCAATAGCTACAAAAGCTTATCAGTCAAGCGCGATATGGGTATTTATCTCAATAATTGCTACAGCGCGCCATGGATGAGGCCCTGAAAGCCATATACCCGGCGCTCGCCCGCGTAGTCCACCAGCTCCACGGTGCGCTCCTGCCCGGGCTCGAACCGCACTGCCGTGCCCGACGCGATGTTCAGCCGCATGCCGCGCGCGGCGGGTCGGTTAAAGCTCAGGGCATGGTTGGTTTCGGCAAAGTGGTAATGCGAGCCGACCTGGATGGGCCGGTCGCCAGTGTTGCTTACCACCAGTGTGATGGTGCGGCGCCCGGTGTTGAGTGCGTGTTCGCCCTGGTCGATCAGCAGTTCGCCTGGAATCATGAAAGCTCCTGTCGGCGTTACTTGCGGCCGCGCCAGGCGGCCACCGCCAGCAGCGCGCCGATAGCCACGAAGCCCCAGAGGTCGGTCGCATGCCAGTGGCTTGCGTGCTGGCTGTGGCCGTCGTGTGCGAGTGCAAGGCCAGCGCACAGGCACAGCAGCGTGCCGGCGGTCAGGGATCGCAGGGGGCGGGATGTGGTGTGCAGCATGGATGCATTCCTGTAGTGGGTGTGTCAGACGATGGGCTGGTGCACCGTGACCAGCTTGGTGCCATCCGGGAAGGTGGCTTCGACCTGGATGTCGGGAATCATGTCGGCGATGCCGTCCATCACATCGGCGCGGGTGAGCACTGTGCGGCCTTCGCTCATCAGTTGCGCCACCGTCTTGCCGTCGCGCGCTCCCTCCATCACGGCGGCGCTGATCAGGGCCACCGCTTCGGGGTAGTTGAGCTTCAGGCCCCGGGCCTTTCGCCGCTCGGCCAGCAGGGCGGCGGTGAAGATCAGAAGCTTGTCGCGTTCGCGAGGGGTGAGTTCCATGTCACTTCGTCCGTGCCGGGGTCAATGGTTTGCAGGCTGGCCGTTGCAGCAGAGCACGACAGAACAATTCCATCGCATTTCAATTCATTGATCTCGTGTTTACATTGGATCTGGTCCACCCAAGAGGCCAGTCGCCAAATATCACGAAACATACCAATTGCGTCCCCGCTGCGAGCGACCTTCTCGACAGTATCGTACAGAGCAAGGGTCATGCCCGGCCATACGCCGCATGGCGCATGGTGCCACGGCGGTGGCATGGAACCTGCACGGAACCGGGCCTGCCCCCATGACGCCCGCCCACACTGCTTTGCCTACGTCAGCCCCAGCCTCAGCCCCAGCGGCCGCCGAACGATTCCCGGGCCGGGAGCAGGATCCGGCCGCCCAGCCGCCCCAGCAGGTGGTGAAGGTGCGGCGCGACTACAACAGCTGGGTGGCCACTGAAACCATGGAGGACTACGCGCTGCGCTTTACCCCACAGCGGTTTCGCAAGTGGTCCGAGTGGCGGGTGGCCAACACGGCTTTCGGTGCGGCATCGTTTCTGATCCTCGAGGCCGTAGGTGCCACGCTGCTCGTGCAGTACGGCTTCATCAACGCGTTGTGGGCCATCGTGGCCACCGGGCTCATCATCTTCATCGCGGGCCTGCCCATCAGCATTTATGCGGCGCGCTACGGGGTGGACATGGACCTGCTCACGCGCGGCGCGGGCTTTGGCTATATCGGCTCCACGCTCACTTCGCTGATCTACGCGTCGTTCACCTTCATCTTTTTTGCGCTCGAAGCGGCCGTCCTGGCCTATGCCCTGGAACTGGCGCTCGACATACCGCCCACCTGGGGTTACCTGATCTGCGCCATCGTGGTGATTCCACTGGTCACGCACGGCGTATCGGTCATCAGCCGGCTGCAGATGTGGACCCAGCCACTGTGGCTGGTGATGCTGGTCGTGCCCTTTGCTTACGTCCTCATGCGCGATCCTGGTGCGTTTGCTGGCGTTGTGCACTACGGTGGGGAGTCGGGACGTGGTTCAGCGTTCGATCTGCTCCAGTTTGGTTCGGCGCTCACGGTGGGCATTGCGCTGATCACGCAGATGGGAGAGCAGGCCGACTACCTGCGCTTCATGCCAGCCTCTGCGCCGGGCAGGCGCGGACGCTGGTGGCTGGGCGTTCTGGTGGGCGGGCCCAGCTGGGTGGTGCTGGGTGTGCTCAAGATGCTGGGCGGGGCTCTGCTGGCCTGGCTGGCACTGACGCAGATGGTGCCAGCCGACCGTGCGGTGGACCCCAACCAGATGTACCTGGTGGCCTATGGCTATGTGTTTGCAGACTACGGCTGGGCCGTGGCGGCCACGGCGCTGTTCGTGGTGATCTCGCAGATGAAGATCAACGTGACCAATGCCTATGCGGGTTCGCTGGCGTGGTCGAACTTCTTCTCGCGCCTCACGCACAGCCATCCTGGGCGCGTGGTGTGGGTGGTCTTCAACACCATGATCGCCTTCATGCTGATGGAGATGAACGTGTTTAGCGCCATGGGTGAGGTGCTGGGGCTGTACTCCAACATTGCCATCTCATGGATCATGGCCGTGGTGGCCGACCTGGTCGTCAACAAGCCGCTGGGCCTGTCGCCCAAGGGTATCGAGTTCAAGCGTGCTCACTTGTATGACATCAACCCGGTGGGCGTGGGCGCGATGGCGCTGGCGTCCGTGGTGTCCATCAGCGCGCACCTGGGGCTGTTTGGCCCGCTGGCGCAGGCCTTCTCGGCCGTGATCGCCATGGCTGTGGCGTTTGTCACCGCGCCACTGATTGCCTGGGCCACGCAGGGCCGTTACTACATCGCCCGCCAGAGCACCGTGGCCGCCGTGCCCATGCACGGCCCAGTGC
>JBKCTS010000440.1:0-1020 GCA_046318695.1 Acidovorax sp. | reverse complement strand
TGCCGGGCATTTCAGCGGTTTCGCCGCCAATCAATGCGCAGCCGCTCAGTTCGCAGCCCTTGGCGATGCCGCCCACCACGGCAGCGGCGGTGTCCACATCGAGCTTGCCGCAGGCAAAGTAGTCGAGGAAGAACAGCGGCTCCGCCCCCTGCACCAGCACGTCGTTCACGCTCATGGCCACCAGGTCGATGCCCACGGTGTCGTGCATGTTCCATTCAAACGCCAGCTTGAGCTTGGTGCCCACGCCGTCGGTGCCCGATACCAGCACCGGCTCCTGGTAGCGCTTGGGCACCTCAAAGAGGGCGCCAAAGCCGCCGATTCCTGCCAGCACCCCTTCGCGCATCGTTCTTTTGGCCAGCGGCTTGATGCGCTCGACCAGCGCGTCGCCAGCATCGATATCAACACCGGCGTCTTTGTAGGAAATAGGGGCGGGAGAGGCGAAAGAGCTCATGGAAGATGAATGTGCGGGTGGTCCGCAGAGGTGCGGGAAGCCGAGATTTTAAGGGTGCGGCCCGGCCGGCAGGCCTCAGCCCTGCCGAGGCTCCGGCTTTGGCGCCTGCCGCTCGCGGGCCGCGCGCCACAGCACGCCCGCCAGCGCCAGTGCGCCAAAGCCCATTGCGGCCGCGAACGTGGCGCGCGGGCCCAGCTGGTCCCACAGCAGCCCGGCCTGCCGCTGGCCAGCAGCAGCGCCACGCCACTGACCAGGTTGAACATGCCAAAGGCTGTGCCACGCAGATCGGCCGGGGCGTGGTGGGCCACCATGGCGGCCAGCAGACCTTGCGTCATGGCCATGTGCAGCCCCCACAGTGCCACGCCCACCCAGGCCACCAGGCCGTGGCCGCGCCATGCCAGCAGGGCATCGGCTGCGATCAGCACGGCCAGCCCTGCCGCCAGCAGGCGGTGGTGGCTCACGCGGTCAGACAGCTGGCCCAGCGGGTAGGCGCCCGCTGCATACACCGCGTTCATGACGATGAGCACCAGCGGCGTTCAGGCCAGCGCAAGCCCGTCCTGCTGCAGGCG
>JBKCTS010000439.1:0-3097 GCA_046318695.1 Acidovorax sp. | reverse complement strand
CTGTGGGCCTTGCTGGCTGGTCGCGGTCGGGTTGTGATGGCGGCCCGTATCGCCGCGACGTCCACGGCAAAGAGGATCAAAAATCGCCTGTCGCGCTTGATCCCTATCCCATGAAAGCTACAAAAATAATAGCTATTGGGTTGCCGGAGCCACACGCAGCGGTATCGTCACCGGCCCGTCGTTGATGAGGTGCACCTGCATGTCGGCCGCAAACTGCCCTGTGGCCACCACCGGGTGCAGCGTGCGCGCCTGGGCCACCAGGTAGTCGTACAGCCGCCGCCCTTCGTCGGGCGCGGCGGCCTGGGTGAAGCTGGGGCGGTTGCCGCCGGATGTGTCGGCCGCCAGCGTGAACTGGCTGACCAGCAGCAGGCCGCCGCAGGTTCCCAGCCCATCCACGTCCTGCACGCTGCGGTTCATCTTGCCCGCAGCGTCGCTGAAGACGCGCAGCTTGAGCAGCTTGGCCAGCAGGCGGTTGGCCTCGGCCTCGGTGTCGCCGCGCTCGGCGCACACCAGCACCAAAAGGCCCTGGCCGATAGCGCCCACCGTCTGGCCAGCCACGTCCACGCGGGCTTCGCGCACGCGTTGGAGCACGCTGATCACTGGATGGCTCCCTGGGGGTCGTCGCGGGGGTCGTCGAAATGCGCCTCCACATCGGTGGGCAGCAGCTCGATGGTGGCGCGCAGGCCGGGCACGGCGGCCATGAGGGCGCGCTCGACCTGGCCGCGCAGCTCGGCCGCGTGGCGCAGCGTCCAGTCGGCGGGCATGTGCAAGTGCATGTCAACAAACTGGCGTTGGCCTGCGCGGCGGGATGAGACATGGTCGAACCGCAGCGCGCCCGGCGGCTGAGCCTGTTGCACAAACTGGCGCAGCGTGGCGTCGATCTTGGCCTGCACCTCGGGCTCCACGGCCGCATCCATGAGCCCCTGCGACGAGCGCCAGACCAGCTCGACGCCTTCCTTGAGGATGTTGAGCGCCACGGCCATGGCGGCCAGCGCATCCAGCCACAGCCAGCCGGTGAGCGCCGCGCCCGCCAGGCCCACCAGCACGCCAGCCGAGGTCCACACATCGGTGACCAGATGGCGCGCATCGGCCTCCAGCGCAATGGAGCGGTGCTCACGCGCCGAGCGGAACATCACCCAGGCCAGCAGGCCATTGAGCCCCGAGCTGAAAATCGACAAGCCCAGGCCCCAGCCGAGCTGCTCGATGGGCTGCGGGTCCACCAGCCGGTGCCCGGCCGCCCAGAAGATGCCCGCCGAAACGCCGATGATGAGGATGCCTTCGAAGCCCGACGAAAAATACTCGGCCTTGTGGTGGCCGTAGGGGTGGTCCTCGTCCGCCGGGCGCTGCGCGACGGTCACCATGGCCAGGGCAAACACGGCGCTGGCCAGGTTCACAAACGATTCCATCGCATCCGACAGCAGGCCTACCGAGCCGGTCACATACCAGGCCAGGGTCTTGAGGACGATGGTGGCCACGGCCACCACGACCGATGTGATCAGCAGGTTGCGCGGCGTGAGCCAGGCTGGGAACGCAGATGCGGCGGGGGGCGCGGACATGGCGGCTTTCAGTACGGAGCAGGAATCCATCAGGATTACACCAGAGCCCGCGTGACAGAATCCGCTGCATGTCCCAGCCCTGGCGCTCCCGCACTTTTTCACTGCACCTTGCAAGTCTGCTGGCCTGTGTGCTGGTAGCCTGCGCGGGCGCAGCGGTGCTGGCCGCGTGGCGGCTGCACGACCTGCAGGCGGCGTTTGAGACCGACGCGCGCATCGTGCACCGCCTGCTGAGCCAGCGCGTGGTACAGCACGACGCGGTGATGGCCACGCTGGCCCTGCTGCAGCCGCCCGCCACCGGCGCGAACGGCGGTGCGGGCACCGCTGGCAGCGCCGATGCCCTCCCTCGCCTGCCGGCGGTGTACCCACAGATCCTTTCGGTACTGCAGCGCCCGCCTGGCGCCCAGTGGCCCGCAGATGTGCAGGCCGACCTGGCCGCGGCCGAGGCCGCCTCCCAGCGCTCGGGCCATGCCGAAATGGCGCTCCTCGATGCCCGTGCGGGCCGCTACTACCTGGTGATGGCGGGGCGCCCCGCCAGCCATGCGCTGCTGATCGACCTGCGCGCCACCGTGCCGCGTGACGAGTGGCCGATGGACATGGCCACCAGCCCGGTGCGCGTGACGCTGGACCACGGCGGCCAGTCGTTTGTGGTGCAGCCCGGTGGTATCGATCCGCGTGGGTGGGGCCGCGAGTACGGCTTTCACAAGGTGCTGGCCGCCGCCAGCCAGCCCTTTGACGTGGTGGCTCGCCGCAGCGTGGGCCTGCACGAGTTGCCCTGGTGGTCCATGCTCGGCTGGTGCGTGCTGACCGGCGCGCTGTGGGCTGCCGCATTGGCCCTGCACCGCCAGCGCATTGCCCGCCAGCGGGCCGAGGAGCTGCTGCGCCTGGGCCAGGTGGCGCGCCTGAACACGCTGGGCGAGCTGGCCGCCGGCATGGCGCACGAGCTGAACCAGCCGCTCACGGCCCTGCTGTCGGGCACCCAGGCCGCGCAGCGCCTGCTGGCCGAAGACCCGCCCGACCTCGCCACCGCGCAGACCGCCATGGCGCGTGCGGTGGAGCAGGCACGCCGCGCATCGGCCGTGGTGGGTCGGCTGCGCCGGCTGGTCGAACGGGCCGACCCGGCCGGGCAGACGCAGCCGCTGGCGCTGCCCGCTGCCATCAGCGACGTGCTGCACCTGCTGGAGCCCGAACTGACCGCACGCGGCATTGCCCCCGAGGTGACCGCCGCTGCCGACCTGCCGCCCGTGCTGGCGGACCCGGTGGCCCTGCAGCAGATCGTGCACAACCTGCTCATGAACGCCCTGCAGGCGCTGGAGCAGGTGCCGCCCGCAGAGCGCCGCCTGCGCATCGGCATGGCGCGCAGTGGCGATGCCCGCGTGGTCCTGTCAGTACGCGATCACGGGCCAGGCATACCGGCCGAGCAGCGCCTGCATGTGTTTGAACCCTTTCACACCACGCGCGAAGGCGGGCTGGGGCTGGGCCTCACGCTGTGCGAGAGCCTGGCCCAGGCCATGGGCGCACAGCTGGTGCTGGCGCCATTGCCC
>JBKCTS010000438.1:0-21197 GCA_046318695.1 Acidovorax sp. | reverse complement strand
GGTACCTGCCGCAAGACGCCCAAGAGCGGCAGCAGCGCATCAGGGAACTGGAAGCACTGGCGCTCAAGACCGGCCAGACCCAGCTCTTCATCGAAACACCCTACCGGAATGCCGCCGTCTGGCAGGCACTGGTGCAGGTCTTGCAACCGCAGACACGCCTGGCGCGGGCCAGCGGCCTCACCCTGGCGAAAGCCAGCGTGCGGAGCCAGAGCGTTCGCCAGTGGCGCGAGCAACCCATCCCGCCGGACAACCGGACGCCCACGGTTTTCGCGCTTGGGGTCTAGCCCGCATATTTCCCCAGGTCGCTGCCCCATGTGCCGCAACACTGCATGAATACGCACTTTCCTGGCTTCGGGTGCAAATCCAATTTGAATCGAGCGCTACACACCCGATTGAGCCGTGCGGCGGCACGCTGGCTGCGTTGCTCCTCCTCGCGGGCCCGAGCCCGCAGCGTTGTCGCGCCTGGCCCGCGCACCGCATCCCAGCCCACTCGGGCGCGGCCCTGGTGAAATATGCGGGCCACCCCCGCGCCCCCCCTGGGCCCGGCACCACCTAGCGCAGCTGCGGGCCAGACAAGGTCAGCGACTTGACGGCCCCCATGCCCATCGCAGCACCAAAGCGCTTGACCAGGCGCTCGGCCACATTGTCGCGGCGGGTGTAGTCGATGATGTCTTCGGCCTTGACCACTTCACGCGCCACGTAGTCCAGGTTGCCCAGCTTGTCGGCAAGGCCGATTTCCACGGCCTGCTGCCCCGTCCAGAAGAGACCGCTGAAAGTCTCTGGCGTGGGCTTGAGGCGCTCGCCACGGCCTGCCTTGACCACGGCGATGAACTGCTGGTGGATCTGGTCGAGCATGGTTTGCGCATAGGCGCGCTGCTTTTCGGTCTGGGGGCTGAACGGGTCCAGAAACCCCTTGTTTTCACCCGCGGTCAGCAAACGACGCTCCACGCCCAGCTTCTCCATGGTTCCGGTAAAACCGAAACCGTCCATCAGCACGCCAATGCTGCCGACGATGCTGGCCTTGTCCACAAAGATGTCATCCGCGGCCGCAGCGATGTAGTAGGCCGCCGAGGCGCAGGTTTCCTCAACCACGGCATAGATCGGCTTGTCGTGCTTGGCCCTCAGGCGCACGATTTCGTCGTTGATGATGCCCGCCTGCACCGGGCTGCCGCCCGGCGAGTTGATGAGCAGCACCAGCGCCTTGGAGCCTTCGTCCTCCAGCGCGCTGCGCATGGCGGCCACCACAAATTCGGCGCTGGCTTCGGCACCAGCGGCGATCTCGCCCTTGATGTCGACCACCGCGGTGTGCGGGCCCGCCTTGGCGGCGCTCGGAGCCGTCTGCTTGAGGGCAGCAAACAGCACGGCAGCAATGACAGCGAGCCAGGCCAGGCGAAAGAAAATCTTCCAGCGGCGCGCAAGGCGCTGCTCGTTCAGGGCCGCAAAGGCCAACTTTTCCAGCGTGGCACGTTCCCAGCCGGGTTCACGCGATGAATCGCTCACAGATACTCCTGAATTTGTAGCACCAGACGCCCACAGGTCGGGCGTAGGGTTGCTTTTCGGGTCAAAACCGGGCGGGCCGGGAATATGGGGATCGGTCATATCGGTACCCTGCGGGACCGCCGCAGCTAATGGGTGTTGCTCCTGCTGGCCGCCTTGGCGACAGATGCTGGCGCATCGGGTGATTCATCTGGGGTTCGCTAGAACTGCACTGGCTGCAACAGGTGGCCAGTATGCCAGCGCACCACACCATCACGTTCTGTCAGGGCAATTTTCACCAAACCGCCCCGGCAGGGCCCACCCACGCAGGCACCCGTGGCGGGCAGGTAGACGGCACCATGCGTGGCGCACAACAGCCAGTTGCCGGTGTCATCAAAAAACCGGTTGGGCTGGTAATCCATCTCGATCGGAACATGCGCGCAGCGATTGAGGTAGGCGTGCGGCACGCCGCGAAAGCGGATTGCAAAGGCCCGGCAGGTTTGCCCTGCATAGAGCACATCAAACGGAACCGCATTACCGGCGTCCTGCAGGTCGGCGCTGTTGCACAGCGCAATGGTTGATTCGTGCGTGGTCATGCGAAGACTTGGCGCAAGGTGGTCAGGCAGCGCGGTGCATCATCAGGCATGGCCGAGCAGCCAGTCGTGCATCTCGCGAACGGAATGCGCCACGAACAGCGGGTTGAAGGCAGCAAAAGTGCCCGGCTCATGTGCGCCGTAGCTCACGCCCACACTGGCACAACCGGCATTCACGGCCATTTGCAGATCGTGGGTCGTGTCGCCAATCATCAGCAGGCGATCGGGCGGCACATCGAACTCGGCCATCAGTTCCTGCAGCATGAGTGGATGCGGCTTGCCGGCAGTCTGGTCAGCCGTGCGCGAGCCATCGAATACGCCGCGCAGGTCTGCCGTGTGCAGGACTTCGTCCAGCCCGCGTCGGCTTTTGCCTGTGGCAACAGCCAGCAGATACCCGCGGCCACGCAGGTCGGCCAGCAGCGGTAGCACCCCTTCGAACAGACTCAGGTCGTCCTGGTGCTGGAGATAGTGAAAACGGTAGCGGTTGCCCAGCTCGCTGTATTTTTCGGGCGGCACGTCGGGCGCGGCATATGCAAGCGCCTGCATGAGACCCAGGCCGATGACATGGGCAGCGTCCTGGTCAGAAGGCACCGTGCCTCCCACATCCCGCACGGCCCGCTGGATGCACCGGACGATGATGGCGGTGGAGTCAAACAGCGTTCCATCCCAGTCGAAGGCGATCAGATCAAAGCGGCGCGAACGGGATGGGGTGACGGACATGGCAAAGCCGGTTACGCCTTTTGGGGCGGTGGCAGGAAATCAGACAATTCAGGGGGCAGCTCGGCGCTGAGCGCCACACGCTCGCCGGTGGCGGGGTGGTTGAACTGTAAACGCCAGGCGTGCAGGAACATGCGCTTCATCCCCAGCTTGTGCAGGTGTTTGTTGAGGTCGAAATCACCGTACTTGTCGTCGCCCACGATGGCGTGGCCCTGGCTGGCCAGATGCACCCGGATCTGGTGGGTGCGGCCGGTCTTGATCGTCACCTCCAGCAGCGACATGGCCGGCAAGCCCTGCGCCGCACGGGCGGCGACGGTGCTGCGCAACTTCACGAGGGTGATGGAACGCATGCCGTCCGGGTCATCGGGCGTGGTCACGCGCACGCGGCGCTCGCCGTCGGCTTGCAGGTACTTGTGCAGCGGCAAGTCAATCACCTTCTTGTTGGCAGGCCAGGCGCCAATCACCAGCGCCAGATAGGTTTTGCCCGTCTCGCGCTCGCGGAACTGGTCTTGCAAATGGGTCAGTGCGGACCGCTTTTTGGCCACCAGCAGGATGCCGGAGGTTTCCCGGTCCAGCCGATGGACCAGTTCCAGAAACTGCGCCTGCGGACGGGACTGGCGCAACTGCTCGATCACGCCAAAGCTCACCCCGCTGCCGCCGTGCACGGCCACGCCAGCGGGTTTGTCCAGGGCGATCAGGTGCTCGTCTTCCAGCAGAACGGGAAAGGCACGCGCTGGCGCCGGGCGCTCGGCCTTCTCGGCCACCTTCTCGGAGATGCGCACGGGCGGCACGCGCACCAGGTCACCGGGCTGCACGCGGGTGTCGGCACTGGCGCGGCCCTTGTTGATGCGCACTTCGCCGCTGCGGATGATGCGGTACACATGCGTCTTGGGCACGCCCTTGAGCTGCCGCAGCAGAAAATTATCCAGCCGCTGCCCGGCTGAGTCCTCGTCCACCTCGACCAACCGCGCTGTCAAAGCCGTGCTTGCCCCCCTACCTTCCGAAGGGGGTTTGGCCCCTATAATATGTTTCACCTGCGCGTTGCTTTGTAAGTGGTTGATTTGTCTGGAGTTTAGTCCACCCAACCCTTTCACTGGCGCAGGAAGGTCGATGCCAGCGGGCGTCGTGCTCGCAGATTGCAGGCCAGATGCCTGCGGTGGCCAGCGCGTCGTGCTGCGGGCTGACAGATTGAAACACTGATACGGAATCCCCCAAGCTGGCAGATGCGCCCTACCCGGATGCAGCCTGTCAGCGGATCGAAGCGAGTATGTGGCTGTTGATGAGCTCGATAGTGACCTTGTGGCGTTGGCTTTTGCCACCGGCTGCACGTCCAAATTCGGCACCAGCGCCCTTGCAGCAAGCGCATTCAGCTACATTTTTGGTAGCAAAAGACGCTTTCCCCACTTGCCCCCATCCACGCGCCCCTGCCTTTGCCTGCTGCGCTAGTGCGCTGCACAGCTGAGGCGTTCCCGGCAATTCCCTTCGTTTCGATGCGTCAGTCCAGGCATTCACAGCTCCTGTAGAGCTTGTTGGTTTGGAAACTGTGGGCGGCAGCCCGCGCAATACCTCCTGAGGGTCAGGGGGCGCACGGCTGCTGTTCGCAAAACACTGAAGGAATCGCATCATGAAGCGGATGCTCATCAACGCCACGCAGCCGGAAGAACGGCGTCTGGCCATTGTCGACGGACAAAAGCTCCTCGACTACGAAATCGAAATCGAAGGACGCGAGCAGCGCAAGGGCAACATCTACAAGGCCGTCGTCACGCGCGTCGAGCCTTCGCTGGAGGCCTGCTTTGTCGACTATGGCGAAGACCGCCACGGTTTTCTGCCCTTCAAGGAAATCTCGCGCCAGTACTTTGCCTCCGGCGTGTCGCCCAGCCAGGCGCGCATCAACGATGTCATCAGGGAAGGCCAGGAACTGCTGGTGCAGGTGGAAAAGGAAGAGCGCGGCAACAAGGGCGCGGCGCTGACCACCTTCATCTCGCTGGCCGGCCGCTACGTGGTGCTGATGCCCAACAACCCGCGCGGTGGCGGCGTGTCGCGCCGCATCGAGGGCGAGGACCGCGCCGAGCTCAAGGAGGCGATGGACCAGCTGGAGTACCCCAACGGCATGTCCATCATTGCGCGCACCGCCGGCATCGGCCGCAGCGCGCCCGAGTTGCAGTGGGACCTGAACTACCTGCTCAAGCTGTGGAACGCCATTGACGGCGCCGCCAAGGGCGGCAAGGGTGCCTTCCTGATCTACCAGGAATCGAGCCTCGTGATCCGCGCAATCCGCGACTACTTCAACAACGACATCGGTGACATCCTCATCGATACCGACGACATCTACGAACAGGCGCAGCAGTTCATGGCGCACGTCATGCCCGAGCATGCCGCCCGCGTCAAGCGCTACCGCGACGACGCCGCGCTGTTCAGCCGCTTTCAGATCGAGCACCAGATCGAATCGGCCTACGCGCGCACCGTGCAGTTGCCTTCGGGCGGCGCCATCGTGATCGACCACACCGAAGCGCTGGTCAGCGTGGACGTGAACTCGGCCCGCGCCATCAAGGGCGGCGACATCGAGGAAACCGCCACCCGCACCAACCTGGAAGCCGCCGACGAAGTGGCCCGCCAGATGCGTCTGCGCGACCTGGGCGGCCTGATCGTCATCGACTTCATCGACATGGAGGAGAGCAAGAACCGCCGCGAAGTCGAAAACCGCCTGCGCGACGCCCTGCGCCAGGACCGCGCCCGCGTGCAGTTCGGCACCATCAGCAAGTTCGGCCTGATGGAGATGAGCCGCCAGCGCCTCAAGCCCGCGCTGTCTGAAGGCTCGTCCATCCCCTGCCCGCGCTGCGGCGGCGCAGGCCATATCCGCGATACCGAGTCGTCGGCCCTGCAGATCCTGCGGATCATCCAGGAGGAGTCGATGAAGGACAACACCGCCGCCGTGCACTGCCAGGTGCCGGTGGAGGTGGCTTCGTTCCTGCTCAACGAAAAGCGCACCGAGATCGCCAAGATCGAGCTCAAGCAGCGCGTGAGCGTGCTCATGGTGCCCAACAAGGCGCTGGAAACCCCGAACTACCGCCTGGAGCGCCTCAAGCACGACGACCCGCGCCTGGACCACATCGATGCCAGCTACAAGCTCGCCGAAGAGGTGGAAGACCCCACGGCCGTGACGCGCCGCTCTCAGGAGCCCACCAACAAGCAGACGCCCGTGATCAAGGGCGTGCTGCCGGATGCACCCGCCCCTGCAGCCGAGCCCCGCCCCGAAGGCGCTGCACGCCCAGCACGGGCGGGCCAGCGCCCTGCCCCGGCAGCGGCCGCGCCTGCACCCGCGGCCGTACCCACGCCCGCTCCGGTGGCGCCCCCCCAGGAGCAAGGCTTCTTTGGATGGGTCAAGAGCCTGTTTGGTGGCAGCGGCGCACCGGCAGCGGCACCGGCCCCGGCAGTAACACCGGCACCTGCCGCCACGCCTGACACCACCGGCCGGGGCGAACCCCGCCGTGATGGTCGCAACAGCGAAGGCCGGGGCCGCCGCAATGGCCGCGATGCCAACCGCGATGGCGCTGCACGCGATGGCCAGCGCGACGCTGGTCGCGAAGGCGCGCCGTCCGAAGGCCGCGGCCGCCGGGGCGAACGCTCGGCCGAAGCCCGCGCACCCCGCGATGGCGAACGCCGCCCCGAGGGCAACGAAGCCCGCGAACCCCGGGAGCCACGCGAAGGCCGCAATGGCCGCGAAGGCAGCCGTGGCCGCAGGGATGCAGAGCCCCGCAGCCAAGCCGCTTCGCCCAACGGCGAGGTCGCCACCCAGGGCCAGGTCCAAGTGCCAGGCAGCAACGGCGCTACCGCCGATGCAAGTGCGCCGCAGCAGCCCCGCAGCGAACGCGGCCCCCGCCGTGAACGCGGTGAGCGCGGCCGTGGTGAGCGCAACGAGCGTGGCGACCGCGCACTCCGTTCGGCCGAAGGCCAGGAGGCAGGCGCGCCCGCATCGGCCGCCACGCCCCCAGACTTTGTGGACACCGCACCGCTCGCGAGCCTGCCCGACCTGGACCTGTCGGGCCATGAAGTGACCACCGGTCACGCCGCGAGCGACGATCAGCGCCCCGGACGCCGTTCACGCGACCGCTATGGCCGCGACCGCCGCGACCGGGCCCCACGCGACGCGGCGGGTGCCGCTGCGTCGGCCATGATGGACTTCGACCCCAGCGTTACGGCCCGCGCAGACAGCGGGGAAGAACCGGCGCCGCAAGAAGCCCCGCGCCGCAGCTACTTCGACACCCCTACCGCTGCACCAGAGCATGCCACGCACGCCGCCCCTGCACAGGCCCAGCCTGCTGCGCAGGTGACCGCTGCAGAACACGCGCCAGCGGCTGCCGTGGCCCCTGCTGCGGCGGTTGCCAAAGCAGAGCACCGCGGCATGCCCAAGGTCCAGGGCTGTGAGCTTCCGGTGGAGGCACTGCACCAGGTGGCTACGTCCAGCGGTCTTGAATGGGTGAATTCCGACGCGGCCAAGGTGGCCGCCGTGCAGGCAGCCATTGCCGCGGAACCACGGCCGGTTCGTGTTCCGCGCGAGCGTCCGCCTGCGATCGTCATCGACGAAGGCCCTCTGGTGCTGGTGGAAACGCGCCGCGATCTCTCGGCCATGACGCTGCCGTTTGAGCAGCCCCCGGCGGCCTGATCCGGGCAGCCGCGCGCGTTGCCGTATCCCGGCGCTGCGCGCAGCCATCACAGGGCGGCTTCGGCCGCCTTTTTTGCTGGCGCGGCGCAGGCCTGCAAAACCCTGCAGACCTCTGGAGCGCGATCAACCGGTAGTATTTCCGGGCTGCGTTGCGACAGGGCTCACGCAAGCCGTTTGCCGCGCACAGCCACGGGTTGCAGTGCCTCACGGCCTGACGCCGCGCTGGTCGCTGTCTGGTCGCCCGGGGTTTGAGCGCTGCCGGTGGCCAGCCTGTCCATCACCTTCCTTATGCGTTGCCATCGTCATGCTCTTTTTGCTGTCTCCTGCCAAATCGCTCGATTACGACACGCCGCTGCCCAGTGACCTGCCGCACACCACGCCGCGGTTTGTGCCGCAGGCCCAGGCGCTGATTGAGGTGCTGCGCCAGCAACCACCGCAGGCGATTGCATCGCTGATGGAACTCAGCGACAAGCTGGCTGTGCTGAATGTGGCGCGCTATGCCGCCTGGTCGCCCCGGTTCACCGCAGCCAACTCGCGGCAGGCCCTGCTGGCGTTCGATGGCGATGTGTATGACGGCCTGCAGGCACGGTCGCTGGATGCACAGGACCTGGCCTGGGCGCAGCAGCATGTGGCGATCTTGAGCGGCCTGTATGGCGTGCTGCGGCCGCTGGACCGGATGCAGCCCTACCGGCTGGAAATGGGCACACGCCTGCACACCGATGCGGGCAGCAACCTCTACCAGTTCTGGGGCCGCCAGATCGCTGACTATCTCAATGCAGGCCTGAAGCAGGACCCCTCACCGGTGGTGGTCAATCTTGCATCGCAGGAGTACTTCAAGGCGGTGGATTGCTCTGTGCTCAAGGCGCAGGTGATCGAATGCGTGTTCGAGGACTACAAGGGCGGCGCCTACAAGATCATCAGCTTTTATGCCAAGCGGGCCCGTGGGCTGATGGCGCGCTACGCCATCACCCGGCGCGTGACGACACCCCAGCAGTTGGAAGGCTTTAATCTGGACGGCTATGGGTTTGCCCCTGGTGCCTCCACGGCGCAGCGACTGGTGTTTCGCCGCAAGGGCGCCTGAGCGGCCCCTCGCACCACGGAACCCGCAGAATGCGCCTGTGATCCACCCCTGTCTGGAACCGCACAAGACACCGCCATGCCTTCAAGCACCCCAGCCACACGCACCGCCTCCCAGAACGTCACGCCCGAGCTGCGGCGCTGGATCATCGAACAGGCGCAGGCAGGATTTTCCGCGCCAGTCGTACTGCAGTCGATGCGCGATGCCGGCTGGGACGAGGACGTGGCCGCGCAGGCGCTGGAAGCCACGCTGCAAAACCACCTCAATGACGTGGCGGTACAGCAGGGGCTGCCTGCCGCCGTGCCGGTGCCCGAACCGCTGCTCGATGAATCGCCGGCCCTGCTCGATGGCGGCGACCGCCAGGTCAGCGTTCTGATGGCCATGGCCCAGCCGCGCATCGTGGTGTTTGGCAACCTGCTTTCGGATGAGGAATGCGAGGCATTGATCGCCGCGGCCGAGCCCCGGATGGCGCGCTCGCTCACCGTCGCCACCAAGACCGGTAGCGAGGAAGTCAACGACGACCGCACCAGCGACGGCATGTTCTTCCAGCGCGGCGAATCCCCACTGCTCCAGCGCATCGAACAACGCATCGCGCGGCTGCTGCAGTGGCCCATCGAAAACGGCGAAGGCCTGCAGGTGCTGCACTACCGCCCGGGCACCGAGTACAAACCGCACTACGACTACTTCGACCCGACCGAGCCGGGCACCCCCACCATCGTCAAGCGCGGCGGGCAGCGCGTGGGCACCCTGGTGATGTACCTGAACACGCCAGAAAAAGGCGGTGGCACGGTGTTCCCCGATGTGCACCTGGAAGTCGCGCCGCAGCGCGGCAACGCGGTGTTCTTCAGCTACGAGCGCCCGCACCCCAGCACCCGCACGCTGCATGGCGGCGCGCCGGTGTTGGCCGGGCACAAGTGGATCGCCACCAAGTGGCTGCGCGAGCGCGAATTCGCCTGATGCGGCCCGATTTCATGATAAACAAGCCACCTACGCTCGACCATCATAGGTTTTTAGCTATTTTTTTGATAGCACTCTCAAGGCAGCGGCCATGAATACGCCAGAACAATCGCAACTGGGCAAGGCGTCGGCGTATGCCGACCAGTACGACGCATCGCTGTTGTTCCCCATTCCCCGCGCCGGCAAGCGGGCCGAAATTGGCATCACCGGCGCAGCACCGTTTTTCGGGGCGGATCTGTGGACAGCGTTCGAGCTGTCGTGGCTGAACCTGCGCGGCAAGCCGCAGGTGGCGCTGGCGCACATCACCGTGCCCTGCGAGACGCCGAACATCGTCGAGAGCAAGTCGTTCAAGCTCTACCTCAACAGCTTCAACAACACGCGCTTTTCCGACACGGCCGAGGTGCTGGCGCGCATCCGTGCCGACATCAGCGAAGCCGTGTGGCGCGGTGCCGAGCACCCGGCCACCGTGGGCGTCAGGATCATTGGCGCCGACCTGTTTGACCAGGAGCCCGTGCATGAACTCGACGGCCTGAGCCTGGACCGGCTGGATGTGGAGTGCACACGCTATGAGCCCGCGCCCGACCTGCTGACCGCCGAGTTCAGCGAAGCGCCCGTGACGGAAGTGCTGACCAGCAGCCTGCTCAAAAGCAACTGCCTGGTCACCGGCCAGCCCGACTGGGGCAGCGTGCAGATCAGCTACAGCGGGCCGCAAATCAACCAGGAAGGCCTGCTGCAATATCTGGTGAGCTTTCGCAACCACAACGAATTCCAGGAGCAGTGCGTGGAACGCATCTTCATGGACGTGTGGACGCGCTGCCACCCCATCAAGCTCACGGTGTATGCGCGTTACACGCGCCGCGGCGGGCTGGACATCAACCCGCTGCGCACCAGCCACCCGCAGAGCTTGCCGCGCAATGTGCGCACCGCACGCCAGTAGCGGCTGATCGGCTGCGTGGGCTTGCACGCCCCGCGGTCACCCTCGCGTGTTTGCCGCAGCGGGCAGGCAGCCTACCGCCAAGCATCAAAAAAGCTGCCCGCTGTCCATGGCGCCCGCACCGTGGCGCTGGCGGCGCGCAGCCGCACTGGCAGCAGCAAGCAGGGGCGGGGCATCGGGCCCGACAGCAGCCACGGCCGCCAGCCCTTCCTCCCGCCGCGCCAGCCCGCTGGCCCGCACGCCTAGCAGCCGAAGGCGCTTGTCCAGCGGCACACGCTTGAGGCATTGGCCCGCCAGTTGCCGGATGGTGGCCGCGTCTGCGATGTGGGCCTCGCTCGTCTGGTCCCGCGTGGCAATCTTGAAGTCGTCATAGCGCAGCTTGATGCCAATGGTGCGGGCCACGTAGCCCTTGCGCTGCAGGTCCTGCGCCAGGCGCGCGCACAGGTCGGTGAAGATGCGCGAGAGTTCAGCCCGGTCGCGCACGGCGTGCAGATCGCGGTCAAACGTGGTTTCGCGGCTCATGCTCACGGGCTCGCTCTCGGTCACGACGGGGCTGTCGTCCTGGCCCCAGGCCACCCGGTGCATCCAGGCGCCGGTGGACTTGCCAAACCTTGCAATCAGCCACTGCGGATCCTGCGCGGCCAGTTCGCCAATCGTGTGGATGCCCAGACCCGCCAGCTTCTCGCCCGCCTTGGGCCCGATGCCATTGATCTTGCGCACATGCAAGGGCCAGAGCAGCGCCTGAAGGTCCTCCTCGTACACCACGGAAATGCCGTTGGGCTTGTTGAACTCGCTGGCCATTTTGGCCAGCAAGCGGTTGGGCGCAACGCCAATCGAGCAGGTCAGGCCCGTCTTCTCAAAAATGCTTTTCTGGATGAGCCGCGCCAGCACGCGCCCGCCTTCGCGCTGACCGCCAGGCACCTCGGTGAAGTCGATATAGACCTCGTCCACCCCGCGGTCCTGCATGACCGGGGCGATTTCCAGAATCACCTGCTTGAAGGCGCGCGAATACCTGCGCACCTCGTCAAAGTCCACCGGCAGCACAATGGCCTGCGGGCACAGCTTTGCGGCCTTCATCATGCCCATGGCGGAGCCAACGCCAAACTGCCGTGCGGGGTAGGTGGCGGTGGTGATCACGCCGCGGCCCACGTAGTCTTTCAGGAGGGGGAAATCCGCGACCGGAATGAACCGCGGATCGCGCGGCCCCGAACCATCCGGGCTTTGCAGCAGCAGGTCGTCCACGTTGCGGCGTCCGCCGCCAATCACCACCGGCAGGCACTTGAGCTGCGGGTAGCGCAGCAGCTCCACCGACGCAAAGAATGCGTCCATGTCCAGATGCGCAATGCGCCGCCGCACGGCAGGCAGGCACTCGCCGTCGCGGGGCAAATCTGGCGCTGGAGGGATCACGCCATCCATTTTGCGCGCAACGGGGGCAGCCCCTTGCACGGCCTGCCCCGCGCCGCTGCCTTGCGCCCTATCGCTTGGCCAGCGCGGCACTGCGAATGCCCTGCAAGCTGCCTGTGGGGGTGATCGCCTCGGGGTCCATCAGGCAATGCAGCACGCTGGGCAGGCCGCTGGCGCGTGCGCGGGCCAATGCGGGGGCAAAGTCTTCCGTGCGCTCCACGCGTTCGCCGTGGCCGCCGAAGGCCAGGGCATAGGCCTTGAAGTCTGGGTTCTTCAATCCGGTCGCGCTGATGCGGCCTGGGTATTGGCGCTCCTGGTGCATGCGGACGGTGCCGTACATGCCGTTGTCCAGTATCACCACGATGATGGGCAGCTCGTACTGCACGGCGGTCGCAAACTCCTGCCCGTGCATCAGAAAATCCCCGTCGCCCGCGAACACCACCACCTCACGCTGCGGCCACAGGCGCTTGGCGCCCACACCCGCAGGCACGCCGTAGCCCATCGACCCGCTGGTCGGTGCCAGTTGGCTGGCATACGTGGTGAACGGCCAAAAGCGGTGGGCCCAGGTGGCAAAGTTGCCCGCGCCGTTGCAGATGATGGTGTCGGCCGGCAGCACGGACTTCAGGTGCTGCATGACTGGGCCCATCTGCAGCGCGCCGGGTATCTGGATCGGGTTGGTGTCGCTCCACAGGATGTATTCCGACCGGGCCATCTTCGCATGGGCACGCCAGGCCACGGAGCCCTTGGGCCGCACAGCGGCCAGCGCCGCCGTAAAACCCTGCGGCGATGCATGGATGGCCTGCGCCGGTCGGTACAGACGCCCCAGCTCGTCGGCGTCGGGATGGACATGCACCAGGGGCTGCACCGGGTTGGGAATGGCAAACAGTTCGTAGCCCTGCGACGGAATTTCGGACAGGCGCGCGCCCACCACCAGCACCAGGTCAGACTCGCGGATGCGCCCCAGAAGGCGCGGATTGACGCCCAGGCCCAGGTCACCGGCATAGAAGTCATGGCTGGCCGGAAACAGCATCTGCCGACGAAACGAACAGTACACCGGCAAGGACCACGCGCGCGCAAACGCCTCGAACTCGCGCACAGCCTGTTCAGACCAGCGGCTGCCTCCCACAATGGCCACCGGCTGGTGCGCGGCTTTCAGCCGCCGGGCCAGCTCGGCCATCTGCGCGGCGCCGGGGTGCGTTTCAGTCACCTGGTAGGGCAGCGCGTCAGCCACGGTGGCGGCTTGCGTCAGCATGTCTTCAGGCAGGGCCACCACCACCGGGCCAGGGCGGCCGGAGGTGGCGACGTGAAAGGCTCGCGAAATCAGTTCGGGCAGGCGCGCAGGGTCATCCACCTGCACCACCCACTTGGCCATGGTGCCAAACACGGCGCTGTAATCAAGCTCCTGGAAGGCCTCGCGCCCTATCGCTGCACGCGCCACCTGCCCCACAAACAGGATCATGGGCGTGGAATCCTGGTGGGCAATGTGGATGCCAGCCGAGGCATTGGCAGCGCCCGGCCCACGCGACACAAAACAAATGCCCGGCCGGCCGGTGAGCTTGCCCTGCGCCTCGGCCATCATGGCAGCGCCGCCTTCCTGGCGGCACACGGTGAGGGCGATGCTGGCGTCGTGCAGGGCATCCAGCACGGCGAGGTAGCTTTCGCCAGGCACGCAAAACAATTGCTTGACGCCGTGGTTGATGAGCTGCTGGACCAGGATCTGGCCGCCGGTGCGCGGCGAGGGACTGCGGGGAGACGAAGGCTGGGTCATGTCAGGCGTCCACAACAAAAATGAAAAAAGAAACCACGGGCAAGGCAGAGTATCCGCCTGCGCCTGCATTGGTGCAGCGCGCTGGCCGTCTTCCCGCCCGGGTGTTGACAAGGGCGGCCCCGCAACACGGATCGCATCGGCAGTGGCGCGATCAGATCACGTTCTTTTCGAGCAACGGCGCATTGCGCGCGATGCGTTCGATGGACAGCGGCGACAGATCCAGGGTTTGATAGCGCCCGGTGAGCATCAGCTCGGCCAGCCCGCGCCCAATGGCAGGGCACTGCTGCAGCCCGTGGCCCGAGAACCCGTTGGCAAACACCAGGTTGTCCACGGCGCGATGAAGTCCCACCAGCGCGTTGTGGTCAAACATGTTCATCTCGTAGTAACCCGCCCAGGCGCTTTGCAGGCGCAGCGCCTCAAAGGCTGGAATGCGCTCGGCCAGCACAGGCCAGATGTGCTCCTCAAATGCGGCGTACTCAGGCTCCAGCGGGGCAAAGTCGGCATCGCTCTCCGGGCGGGGCGCAAAGCCGCAGATGAAGCCCGGCCCCTCGGGCCGCAGCCAGATGCCGCTGGTGTCGATGCGCAGGGGGCAACCCGAGAGCGTGGCCGGGCTGGTCAGGTTAAAGACGGTGCGGCGCTTGCCCACCACGGGCAGCTCAATGCCAGCCCAAGCGGCCATCGCGGCAGCCCAGGGGCCACCGGCGTTCACCGCATGGCGGCAGGGCAGCGTCCCGCCACTTTGAAGACGCACCGCGCTGACATGGCCGACGCCATCGCTGGCCACCACATCCAGCCCGACGGCTTCGTCGGCTACGAAGCGCGCGCCCTGGCTCTGCGCCTTTTTGCGCAGGGCCATGAGCAGCAGGTAGCCGTCAAACCAGCCCTCGCCCGACAGACCCAGCGAGCCCAGGGCCACATCCTGCAGCGCCAGCCAAGGAAAGCGCTCGGCCAGTTGATGCGGGCTGAGCAAGGCCACATCGGCGCCGTGCTGCCTTTGCAGCGCATGGTTCTCGCGCAGCGTGGCCGCGCCGGCCTGCGTGGCCAGGTACAGGTAGCCACCTTCATGCAGGCCGATGTCGGGCACATCACCGCCACAGGCCAGCAGCGTGCCCGCGCGGCGCAAAAAGCCGATCCCGTAGGCCGAAATCTGGATGTTGATCTCCGTGGAGAACTGCTGACGGATCGAACTGGCCGACAGCGCCGACGACGCGCGGGCGTAGGTCGGGTCGCGCTCGACCACCACCACATCACAGCCGGGCTGCGCAAGCGTCAGGAAGTACGCAATGGCGCTGCCGATGGCGCCGCCGCCGATGATCACGATGGGCTCAGACATAGCTGGCATGAGGGGAATGGAGGTCAACCGTGGCAATGCCCTGCTCGGATGGCAGCCACCGGACCACCCTGGCCCGCGCGGCTGCCTGATCGCCCCCTGCGGGTGGGCCGGGGATGCAGGGCAGCGCCCCGGCGCTTACGCCGCTTGAGGGAAGGTGCCGGGCAGCAGGATGGAGGTATCCACCGTGTTGATGTTGGTGTGGCCGCAAAACGCCATGGTGATGTCCAGCTCTTTGTGGATGATCTGCAGCGCGCGGGTCACGCCAGCCTCGCCGTAGGCGCCCAGCCCGTACAGAAAGCTGCGGCCGATCAGCGTGCCCTGCGCGCCCAGGGCGCGGGCTTTGAGCACATCCTGCCCGCTGCGGATGCCGCCATCCATCCAGACCTCGATGCCGCCTCCCATCTGCTGCACGGCCTGCTTGATGCCGGGCAGGGCCGCAATGGAGGAAGGCGCGCCATCGAGCTGGCGTCCGCCATGGTTGCTGACGAGCAGCGCGTCGGCACCACTGTTCACGGCATGGCGTGCGTCCTCGGCGTCCATGATGCCCTTCAAGATGAGCTTGCCGCCCCAGCGCTTTTTGATCCACTCGACATCGCCCCAATTGAGCTGCGGGTCAAACTGCTCGGCCGTCCACGACGACAGCGAAGACAGGTCGCCCACGCCCTTGGCATGGCCCACGATGTTGCCGAAGCTGCGCCGGGGCGTGCCCAGCATGCCCAGGCACCAGCGCGGCTTGGTGGCCAGGTTGATCAGGTTGGCGAGGGTGGGCCTGGGCGGAGCCGACAGGCCGTTCTTGATGTCTTTGTGCCGCTGGCCCAGGATCTGCAAATCCAGTGTGAGCTGCAGCGCCGAGCAGTGGGCGGCCTTGGCACGGTCGATCAGGCGCTCGATGAAGTCGCGGTCGCGCATCACGTACACCTGGAACCAAAACGGGTGGTTGCCTGTGTGCTGTGCCACGTCTTCAATGGAGCAGATGCTCATGGTCGAGAGCGTGAAGGGAATGCCGAACGCCTTGGCCGCTCTGGCACCCAGGATTTCGCCATCGGCGTGTTGCATGCCCGTCAGGCCGGTGGGCGCAATCGCCACGGGCATGGCCACATCCTGGCCCACCATGGTGGTGCGCGTGCTGCGGCCCTCCATGTTGACGGCCACGCGTTGGCGCAGTTTGATGGCCTGAAAATCGCTCTCGTTGGAGCGGTAGGTGCCCTCGGTGTACGAGCCCGAGTCGGCATAGTCATAGAACATGCGGGGCACGCGCCGCTTGGCCACCAGGCGCAGGTCTTCGATACAGGTTATTTTGGACAGGTCGGGCACGCGGGGCTCCATCAACAAAGGCCAGGGAACCTCTGCATCATTTACTGCGGTCTGCGCTGGCACGGGCAAGCGTTTCCTCGCGAGGGTGATGCAGAGCCTCCCCAGGGGCGGGCGCTTCAAGCCAAGTCACAGGCACAACCCAATGAGGGTGGTCGCAACTGGCAGAGCGCCCGAACGAACATGGACTGCATGGTAAGCGCTGGGCCGCGCAAGAGCCATCAAATTTATTTGTGCAGCAGGGTGCAACAAATTTCCAAGACGGTTGCCACCGCGTCTGCGACGGCTCACACCGACTTTTTGGGCACACCAGCGGCAACACCAGCGCCGCGCACCTCGATACGGATCTCATCGAGCACCCGCCCCTGGCCATCGGTCAACTGCACCACATGCCGCCCAGGCCACGGCAGCCATGCCACCCGAGCGCCTTTGCCCAAGGGTTTGCCGCCCAAGCGCCAGCGCAGGTCGGCACCCGCCAGAGCTGGCCCGGCCACGAACTGCAGGCGCTGGCTGGCCGCAGGGATGTCCGGGTCCAGCGCGATCACGGTGCCCGCCGCAGGCGCCGTGATGCGCGCGGCAGGCGTGTCAGACACGGCCCGCGCAGCCACGGCAGCATTTTTGGATATTTTTTTGCCACGAGCGCTTGTTGCGTCTTCAATTATAGCTATCGAATCAATAGCAAAAACCGCCAGCTGCGTGCCAGATACGAACCATTCATCGCGCGCCGCCTCCATGGCCTGGGAGCTACTGGCCTCACTGCCAAAGCGCACCGGCGTCCGCACCAGGCCTGCGGGGGGACGCGGCGCGCGGCTGGGTTCGCGTGCGTGCAAAAAGCCCATGACCGCCGCCCAGACAGGCGCTGCACCGCTGGTGCCGCTCACGTCATGCATGGGCGCGCCGCTGGCATTGCCCACCCACACGCCCACGGTGTAGCGCGATGACCAGCCCACCGCCCAGTTGTCACGCATGTCTTTGCTGGTGCCGGTCTTGACCGCCGACCAAAAGCGCGTGGCCAGCACGCTGTCGGTGCCAAACGTGCGGGCGCGGGCATTGCCATCCGAGAGGATGTCCCCCACGATGTACGCAGCCCCCGCGTCCAGCGCCAGCACCGCACGCGGCTGCACGGGGGCCGCCGCATTCGCTCGCCCGGTGGTGGATGCCGGGGCAAACACGCTCACCGCACCTGCGCGCCCCCCGTTGGCCAGCGTTCGATACGCGTTGGTCAGGTGCAACAGAGGCACCTCGGGGCTGCCCAGGGCCAGGCTGTAGCCAAAGTAGTCGCCCGTCTCGCGCAGCGGCATGCCCACTGCAGCCAGTTGCCGGTGGAACGCATCGGGCGTGACCATCACCAAGGCACGCACGGCAGGCACGTTCAGGGACGCGGCGAGTGCCGTGCGCACCGACACCCAGCCCTTGAACTGCCGGTCGTAGTTCTGCGGGATATACAGGCCGCCGGTTGTGCTGATCTGAGCGGGCGAATCATCGACCAGCGATGCCGCGGTGAGGCGTCGCTCGGCAATGGCCTGGGCATACAGAAAAGGTTTGAGCGTGGAGCCCGGCTGGCGCGCCGCCAGCACGCCATCGACCTCGCTGGCCTGGCTGAGCTGGCCCGACGAACCCACCCAGGCCAACACCTGGCCCGTGGCGTTGTCGAGCACCAGCACCGCGCCATCTTCCACGTTGCGGCCGCGCAGCTCGCGCAGGTGCTGCTGCAGGCTTTGCACTGCAAAGCGCTGCAGCGGGGCGCGCAGCGTGGTGCTCACGCGCCCCGGCAACGGCGCAGGGCCCTGGTCTGCGGCGGTGCCTGGGCCGCCTGCGCGTTGGCGCAAAGCGTATCGCGCAAAGTGGGGTGCCACACCCTCGCTGGCATCGAATGCACGGCGCTGCAAGGCCGCAGCCGCGAACACATCCAGGGCCTCGCAGTCCACGCGCACAGCGGGCTGGCCAGGCTGCTGCCGCATGTCGCGCAGCACGCCGCAGGCCCGCTGCGCCACCAGCGCCGGGCGTGCGTTCGGCGCGCGCACCAGCGCCGCCGCCACGGCGGCCTCGCGGTCGTCCAGCGCGTGCGATGCCTTGCCAAACAGCGTGCGGGACAAGGCATCAATGCCCACCAGCTCGCCACGAAACGGCACCAGATTGAGGTACGCCTCCAGGATCTGGTCCTTGCGCCAGCGTCGGTCCAGCACCTGGGCGGCCACCGTCTGCCCCAGCTTTTGCGGCACCGTGCGTCCGCTCGGGCCCTGGCGCCAGTCGCCATCGAGCAGGCCCGCCAACTGCATGGTGATGGTGCTGGCCCCGCGCGTTCGCTGGTTCCACAAGTTGCCCCACGCCGCCGCCGTGGCAGCCCGCCAGTCCACGCCGCTGTGCTCGTAAAACCGCCGGTCCTCGCTGAGCACCAGCGCCTGGCGCAGCGCGGGCGAGACATCGGCCAGCGGCACCCACTGGCCACGGCGCACGGTGGCGTCGGTGCGCAGGCGCTGCAGCACCTCGCCCTCGCGGGAGAGGATCAGGGTGTCGGAGGGGCGAAAGTCGGCACGCACCTCGTCGAAAGCAGGCAGCGCCCCGGTGGGCATGGCGCAGCAGGCGAGCACCAGCCCCGCCACCCACTTCGACGGGGCGGCGTTCCACGCGCGCAGGGCCTGATGCATCCGTGTGCCCTCGGTCCAATCGCTCATCGGCTTCGGCGCGATGCGAACCCTTGAACGGCAGCGCGATAGCGACGCAGCCGCACTACCTTGCCGCCTCCACCTTCACCCGTGCGTTCGGGTATTCGCCAAACATCTCGGGCGCGTACATGGCTTCCACGCGGCTCGGTGGCAGGGCAAAGTCACCCACGTTGCTCAGGCGCACCGTGTACTCCATCTTGACCGTGCCCTTGGGCAGGTACTCGTAGTAGCTGCGGAAAGATTCAAAGCTGCGCTCCTCAAACGCGGGCCAGCCCGCACCGCTGCGGCGTTCGCCCTGCGTGGCGATTTCCGAATCACGCCCCAGGCCGCTGCCCAGGATGGTGGCACCGCCCGGAACGGGGTCGGTGATGGCCACCCAGGTCATGTCGGCGCTGGCTGTTACCTCCAGCGTGATGCGCAGCACATCGCCGCGCGTGTACTGGCCCGCGGGCAGCGCCTTGTTGGCCTGCTCGACCGGGGTGATGGTCTTCTTGATCGCATAGCCTGCCGCAAACGGCGCCTTGAGCTCGATGGCGGCCACCGACTGCAGCGTGAGCCAGGGCTTGCCCGGGCCCTGGTGCGCGACGGCCAAGCTTTCTTTGCCCCCGGCCTTGCCCCAGGGCAGGAACATGCCGTTGTTGCGCAGGTTGCCCGGTGCGGCGGGCGCGCCAAACCAGGTGGTCTGGTGCGGTGCGCCCACGGCGTCGCTGGCCTTGATGCGCTCGACCTTGCTCCAGTCCACGGTGGCGGTGTTGCCGCCCATCGTCGCCTTGGTCGTTCCCGACACCGGCGTGGCCTCAAACTTGGCGCTGAATTTTTCCAGCGCCAGCCCGCCCCACAGGTTGGCGGTGGTGGTGTGCCAGGCACCGGCCTGCTGGCGGGCAATGAACCCGTTGGCCAGGCGGCCCATGTCGTCCTTCCAGACGGGGTCGTCCATCACCGCCAGCATCAGGCGGGCGGTATTCACGTCGCCGTGTTGCATCAGCCACCACCAGTAGTCGTCCTGCTCGGTGCTGAAGATGAGCCGCGTGCCCTGGTAGGACAGGCGGGCTCGCAGGATCTGCATGGCCTCGGCCAGGCGCTTGTCGCGATCGGGCACATCGGCCACGCGCTTCAAGACATTGAGCCAGTCGATCACCGCGTGAGTGGGCCACTGGTTGGGCGCGATGGTGATGCTGCTGACCATGCGACCCTGGGCCTTGCCGTACCGCGACAAGGCTTCGAGGGCGGCCAACTTGCGCATGTCCAGGTCTTTGCGCGGGCTCCAGAAGTTGCGCTCGATACGGCCTTCCACAAAGGCGATCAGGCCGCGCTCCATGGGCGCACGGGCGGCATCGGGCAGGGCAAACGCGGGGTTGAGGGCTGCGGCTTCATGCGTGGCGGCCAGCACATAGGCCGTCAGAGTGTCGCTACCCCGGTTGGCATCTCCATCGCGCGGCGGAAAGTAATTGGCCAACCCGTCGCTGTCGAGGTACGTGGGCAGTTGCGCCACCACGGTCTGCCACAGCGCGGCGTCACGCAGGCCCACGGCCTTGCTGGTCTTTTGCTCCAGGCAGGCAAAGGGGTAGCGCGCCCACCAGTCGCGCACGCCCGGCAGGCCCTCGGCCAGCTTGGGCTGCAGCGACATTTTGAGGCCGCCACGGCCCGGCAAGGCGTCGGCCGGAGGGTTCACATCGAGGTTGTAGCTGCCATCCACCTGCACCAGCGTGGCCTGCTGCACCGTGAGGGGCACCGCGGGGATCAGCTTCTGGCTGGCCTTGAGGGCATCGCGCGCACCGCTGACCGTGTCCTTGGCCTCGATCTCCCACAGGATGGTCTGGGCACGGGTCTGGGCCAGTTGGGGCGGCGCGGTCACGTTCCACGCCACCTCTCGTGATTCACCTGCGGGAATCTCCACGGTCTGCGGCTTGAGATCCAGCAGCGTCGCACGCGGGGCCACCTCGACCTTCATTGCCGCCTTGGTGGTGTTGCGCAGCGTGATCTGCGCGCGGAACTGGTCGTCCTCGCGCACCAGCGGCGGCAGGCCGCTGATGATCTGCAAGTCCTGCGTGGCCCGAATGCTGGCGCTGCCCGTGCCAAACAGCCCGGTGGACGCATCGGCCACGGCCACGATCTTGAAGGTGGTGAGCGCATCGTTGAGCGGCACGGTCACCTTGGCCTGGCCGTTGGCGTCGAGCTTGAGTGCGGGCTCCCACAGCAGCAGCGTGTCCAGCAGCTCGCGCGTCTGCGCCTTGCCGCCACCACCGCCTGCGGGCACGGCCTTTTTGCCGTAGTGGCGGCGGCCGATGATTTCCATC
>JBKCTS010000437.1:0-7708 GCA_046318695.1 Acidovorax sp. | reverse complement strand
AGCCTGGCACGCTCGGCACGGATTTCGGCCGCCTGGGCGGCAAACACATCGGCGTGCTCCAGTGCAAACAGCGCGGCCTCGGCGTTGAGCACGCTCACGTTGTAGGGCGGGCGGACCTTGTCGATCTCGCCCACCAGCGCCTCTGGTCCGATCAGGTAGCCCAGGCGCACACCTGCCAGGCCAAACTTGCTGAGCGTGCGCATGAGCAGCACATGGGCATTGCGGTCTGGTTCGGCGCGCATGCGGTCGATCCAGGTGCGGCTGGCAAACGGCTGGTAGGCCTCATCCATCACCACGATGCCGCCCTGCGCACCAGCGGCGTCGATGATGCGCTGCACGGCCCCTTCATCCCACAGTGTGGCCGTGGGGTTGTTGGGGTAGGCAATGTAGGTGATGGCGGGCCGGTGCTGCGCCATGGCCGCCAGCATGGCGGGCTCATCGAGCTCAAAGTCGGGCGTGAGGGGCACGCCGACAAAGTCCAGGCCCTGCAACTGGGCCGATAACGGATACATCACAAAACCAGGCATGGGCGAGAGCATGGTGGCGCGCTCGCCCGTGCCGGGCCGCGCGCAGGCCAGCGCCAGCAGGGTGATGAGCTCGTCCGAGCCGTTGCCCAGCACGATGCCGCAGCCCTCGGGCATCCCTGCATACCGGGTCAGGGCCGCCTTCAGGTCCTGCATCCGGTCGCCGGGGTAGCGGTTGAGCGCCAACGCGCCCAGGCGCTGGCCCAGGGTCGCCTGCAGTTGCGCGGGCAGCGGGAACGGGTTTTCCATGGCGTCCATCTTGAGCATGCCTGCAGAGGGCTGCACAACATACGAGTGCATGGCCCGCACATCCGGGCGGATTCGGGCCAGGGCCTGGAGAAGCAGCGGCGATGCGGTCATTCGGCGGTGTCCAGTTCAGAGGGGGCGACAAGGAAAGGGTCGATGGGCCGCACGGCGTCCAACGGGACGTTGTGCGGCAACGCTTGGGTCAGCAGGTAGCGGCAGCCTTGCTGGTGGGCGGACGACAGGATGAGCGCGTCCCAGTAGCCCAGCCCGTAGCGGTCTTGCAGGTCCCAGGCCCCGTCCACGGTGTAGGCATCCAGGTGGGGCGGCATCCACACGCGCAGGCGCCGCACCTGGGCGCGCACCTGCTGCAACACATGCGGGCCGTCAAAACGATGGATGGCCTGGTTGTAGAGTTCGTTGAGCACCTGCGAGCTGAGGCGGCCGCTGCGGGTGTGCCAGCAAAAGCTGATCCATTCGCGGGCACGGGCCTGGTGGACCAGATCGCGGTCGTCCACGCTGGCCAGCAGGATTTCGGTATCGACAAAGATGGGGGCGGTGGCCATGCGTTGCGCTCGGTTCAGCGCAGAAACAGGGTTTCGCGCGGCACATAGGGCCCGCTGGAGGCGCCCCAGGACTCAAACCCCAGCGCCTCGCGCATGGCCTGGGCGTAGGCGTCTTCCTGCCGCATCTTTTCAGCCAGCCATTCGCCCAGCAGGCGCGACACGCTGCTGCCGCGCCGCGCGGCCTCGACCCGCACCCATTCGGCAACGGCGTCGTCCATGGTCACGGTGATGTTTTTCATGAACCGCATATTACACGAAGTTCGTGCTACACGAAGTTCGTGTAAACCACCGGGACACATGGGGCGGCAGCCGTCACAGCAGGACATCCCGGCAAAGGGCCGGGCACACGCAGACCCGGTGCGGCGGGACGCAGCAGTGGCGGGGCCGCTCAACCCCGCTTGTGCAGCCGCATCTCGGCCGCCTGCGCGTGGGCCTGCAGGCCCTCTCCGTACGCCAACTCGGCGGCAATCTTGCCCAGCACCTGGGCACCGGCCTCGCTCACCTCGATGAGGCTGCTGCGCTTTTGGAAGTCATACACACCCAGGGGCGACGAAAAGCGTGCCGTGCCGCTGGTGGGCAGCACGTGGTTGGGCCCGGCGCAGTAGTCGCCCAGGCTCTCGGAGGTGTAGGCCCCCAAAAAGATCGCGCCCGCGTGGCGCAGCAATGGCTCCCAGCGGTGCGGGTCGGTACTGCTCACTTCCAGATGTTCGGGCGCGATGCGGTGACTGATGGCGCAGGCCTCTTCCATGTCATAGGTCAGGATCAGCGCGCCGCGGCCCGTGAGGCTTTTGGCGATGATCTCGGCGCGCGGCATGGTGGGCAGCAGGCGGTCGATTTCGCGCTGCACGGCGTCCAGGTAGGCGGCATCCGGGCACAGCAAAATGGACTGGGCCAGTTCATCGTGTTCGGCCTGACTGAACAGGTCCATGGCCACCCAGTCGGGCGGCGTGGTGCCGTCGGCCAGCACCAGAATTTCGCTGGGGCCCGCAATCATGTCGATGCCCACGCTGCCAAACACGCGCTTTTTGGCGCTGGCCACGTAGGCGTTGCCGGGGCCGGTGATCTTGTCCACCTTGGGCACCGTCTGCGTGCCGTAGGCCAGCGCCGCCACGGCCTGCGCGCCGCCAATGGTGAAAGCGCGCGTCACGCCGGCCACGTAGGCGGCAGCCAGCACCAGCTCGTTGCGCTCACCCTTGGTCGATGTGCCCTCGCCTGCTCCGCCCGTGGCCACGCTGCCACGCACGGGCGTGGGCACGACCATGATGATTTCCTGCACGCCCGCCACATGGGCCGGGATGGCGTTCATCAGCAGGCTGGAGGGGTAGGCCGCCTTGCCGCCAGGCACGTAGATGCCCACGCGGTCCAGCGGCGTGACCTTTTGGCCCAGCAGGGTGCCGTCTTCGTCGCGGTAGCTCCAGCTCTCGCCGGAGGCCTGTTTTTGCGCCTCGTGGTAGCTGCGCACGCGCTTGGCGGCGGCCTGCAGCGCATCGCGCTGGGCCTGCGGAATCGCGTCAAACGCAGCTTTGAAATCCGCCTGCGTCAGCTCCAGCGCCGCCATGCTGGGCGCTGCAAGACCGTCGAAGCGGGCGGTGTACTCCAGCACGGCGGCGTCGCCGCGCTTTTGCACGTCGGCCAGGATGTCGGCCACGCGGTGCTCGATGGCGGCATCCGTATCGGCAGACCAGTGCAGGCGGGCTGCAAAATCAGCCTCGAACGTGGCCGCAGCGGTGGACAGACGGGCGGGAGAAGCTACCAAAGTCATAGTGTGGCGGGCGGGATGGGTCAGCTCTTGTCGGCAGGAATGGCCGACGCGAAAGCGTCGATGATGCGGCGCAGCGGCTCGCGCTTGAGCTTGAGCGCGGCCTGGTTGACCACCAGCAGCGAGCTGATGTCCATGATGCGCTCGACCTCGACGAGCTTGTTGGCCTTGAGGGTATTGCCGGTGGATACCAGATCGACGATGGCATCGGCCAGGCCCGTCAGCGGGGCCAGTTCCATGCTGCCGTAGAGCTTGACCATGTCCACGTGCACACCCTTGGTGGCAAAAAAGTCCCGCGCAATGGCGGTGTACTTGGTGGCCACCTTCAGGCGCGAGCCCTGCTTGACGGCGCGCTCATAGTCAAAATCGTCACGCACGGCCACGCTCACGCGGCACCGGGCAATGCGCAGGTCCAGCGGCTGGTACAGGCCCTGGCCGCCGTGCTCGATGAGCGTGTCCTTGCCGGTCACGCCAAGGTCGGCACCGCCGTATTCCACGTACGTGGGCACGTCGGTGGCGCGCACCAGCACCACGCGCACATGGGGCTGGTTGGTGGGAAAGATGAGCTTGCGCGACTTGTCGGGGTCTTCCAGCACCTCGATGCCAGCCGCAGCGAGCAGGGGCAGGGTTTCGTCGAAGATGCGGCCCTTGGAAAGGGCCAGGGTGATCGTCTGGCTGCTGCTCATGTTTTTACCCGTTCGATGTCTGCACCTATGCCGCGCAGCTTGGCCTCCATGCAGTCGTAGCCGCGGTCCAGGTGGTAGATGCGATCGACCACGGTCTCGCCATCGGCCACCAGGCCCGCAATGACCAGGCTGGCCGAGGCCCGCAGGTCGGTGGCCATGACGGTGGCGCCCGACAGGCGCGTCACGCCCTCAATGACCGCGACCTTGCCATCCACCTGGATTTTGGCGCCCAACCGCACCAGCTCGTTGACGTGCATGAAGCGGTTTTCAAAAATGGTTTCGGTCACCGTGGCTGTGCCCTGTGCAATGCAGTTGAGCGCCATGAACTGGGCCTGCATGTCCGTGGGAAACCCAGGGTATTCGGTGGTGCGAAAGCCCTGCGCCCTGAGCGCCGAACCGCCCTGGCTCTGCACGCGGATCCCGCCCTCCACGGCCTGGACGGCAACCCCGGCCTCGCGCAGCTTTTCAATCACGGCATCCAGGTGGTCGGCGCGGCCATGGCGCAGCACCACATCCCCGCCTGCAGCCGCCACGGCACACAAAAAGGTGCCAGCTTCGATGCGGTCGGCCACCACGCGGTGCGTGCAGCCATGCAGCTTTTCAACGCCCTGGATGCGGATACGACTGGTGCCGTGGCCTTCAATCTGCGCGCCCATGGCGATCAGCATGTCGGCCAGGTCGCCAATCTCGGGCTCCTGCGCCGCGTTTTCCAGCACCGTCTCGCCTTCGGCCAGCGCGGCGGCCATGAGGAAGTTTTCGGTGCCGGTCACAGTGACCATGTCGGTGGTGATGCGGGCACCCTTCAGGCGCGTTTTGCCCGCGGGCAGCTTGGCGATGATGTAGCCGTGCTCGACAACGATTTCTGCGCCCATGGCAGCCATGCCCTTGATGTGCTGGTCCACAGGGCGCGAGCCAATGGCGCAGCCGCCCGGCAGCGATACCGTGGCTTCCCCGAAGCGCGCCAGCAGCGGGCCCAGGGCCAGCACCGATGCGCGCATGGTTTTGACCAGCTCATAGGGGGCTTCGGGCGAGTTCAGCGCGCTGGCGTCGATGCGGACGGTTCCGTCTTCGGAGCGCTCGACGCTCACGCCCATGTTGCGGATCAGCGTGAGCATGGTGCTCACATCCTGCAGCTGGGGCACGTTGCGCAGCGTCACCGGCTCGGCCGTCAGCAATGCCGCGCACAGCTGGGGCAGCGCTGCGTTCTTGGCGCCCGATACCAGCACCTCGCCCCGCAGACTGCGCCCGCCACGAATCAGGAGTTTGTCCATCTCACAAGACCAAAATATGAATAAAAAACCGCCTCGCGCTTGATCAGCAAGCCCTGGCAGCTATCGAACTAATAGCAATAACCACTGTGGACTATTGCCCCTGCGCAGCCCACTCGGCGGGCGTCAACGTCTTCATCGACAGGGCGTGCACTTCGTCGGTGTGCATCTTGGCACCCAGCGTGGCGTATACCCGCTGGTGCCGCTGGATGGCGCGCTTGCCCTCAAACTCGGCAGACACGATGGTGGCATACCAGTGGCGTCCGTCGCCTTCCAGGGTGATGTGCTGGCAGTCCAGGCCGCGGGCAATGATGGCTTTGAGTTCGTCTGCAGTCATGTCAATTCCGAATCTTGTAACCCGTGCGCAGCAGGTGCACCGCCAGCGCGCTCACACCCAGCCAGGCAATGCTCACAATGGCAAGGCTGAGCCAGGGGGATGTGTCGCTCTGGCCAAAAAAGCCATAGCGAAAACCGTCGATCATGTAGAAAAACGGATTGAGGTGGCTGACCGTCTGCCAAAAAGGCGGCAGCGACTGGATGGAATAAAACACCCCCGACAGAAACGTCATCGGGACGATGACGAAGTTCTGGAAGGCAGCCATCTGATCGAACTTGTCAGCCCACAGCCCCGCAATCAGCCCCAGCGTGGCCAGCAAGCCCGCGCCCAGCAAGGCAAACACCAAGATCCACAGCGGCGCTGCAAACTCGGGCCTTGCAAACACCAGCGTGACCACAAACACCCCCAGGCCCACCACCAGCCCGCGCACTACCGACGAGCCGACATACGCCACAAACCAGGCCCAGTGCGACAGCGGCGTGAGCAGCACGAACACAAGGCTGCCCATGATCTTGCTCTGGATCAGGCTCGACGAGCTGTTGGCAAACGCGTTTTGCAGCACGCTCATCATCACCAGGCCGGGCACCAGGAACGCGGTGTAGCTGATGCGGTCATACACCTTGACGTGGTCTTCCAGCACATGGCCAAAGATCAAGAGGTACAGCACGGCAGTCAGCACCGGTGCGGCCACGGTCTGAAAGCTCACCTTCCAGAAACGCAGGACTTCCTTGTAGAACAGCGTCTGCCAGCCGGTCATGCCTGCGCTCCGCTCGCCGGTAGGTTGGAAGCCGACACGCCCGACATCACCTGCAGGAACACATCCTCCAGGTCAGGCCGCCGGATTTCCATGTCGTGCACAGCCACGCCTGCCACGCGCATGGCGGCCAGATGGCTTTCGATTTCTGCGGCATCGCGGGCGGGCAGTTGCACGATGCGCCCGGTGACCCGCGCCACCCCGGCCAGCGCCGAAGGCAGGGCCGCGTCGGTCTTGAACTGCAAGATGCTGCCCGAGGCCGCCTGCAGCAGCTCGCTGGTGCGGTTGAGCGCCACGATGCGCCCGGCCTTGAGCATGGCAATGCGCCCGCACAGCGCCTCCGCCTCTTCCAGGTAATGCGTGGTGAGCAGCACGGTGTGGCCTTCCTTGTTGAGCCGGGCCACAAAGTGCCACAGGGTCTGGCGCAGCTCCACATCAACGCCCGCCGTGGGTTCGTCCAACACGATGATGGGCGGCTTGTGCACCAGCGCCTGCGCCACCAGCACGCGGCGCTTCATGCCGCCCGAAAGCTGCCGCATGTTGGCATTGGCCTTGTCGGCCAGGCCCAGGTTTTCCAGCAGTTCATCGATCCAGGCGTCGTTATGTTTGACGCCGAAGTAGCCCGACTGGATGCGCAGGGCTTCGCGCACGTTAAAAAACGGGTCAAATACCAGTTCCTGCGGCACCACGCCAAGCTTGCGGCGAGCCTCGGCAAAATGGGCCTGCACATCGCTGCCCTGCACCAGCACCCGCCCGCTGGTGGCACGCGCCAGGCCCGCGAGAATGCTGATCATGGTGGTCTTGCCTGCGCCGTTCGGCCCCAGCAGGCCGAAGAACTCACCCTCCTGGATGTCCAGGTCCACATGGTCAAGTGCCTGAAGAGGGCCCTTGGACGTGGCAAAGGTTTTAGATACGGCTTGGAACGAGACTGCGGGCATGAAGGATGGGATTTTACGGCCTTGCCCCGGCGTGGCCCGCGGGCGGAGTCAGGCGGCTGACTGGCAGGCAGGGGCACTCAGCCCTGCGCCGTAAGCAGGGTGCCGACGCCGTAGAGACCGGCCATGCCACGCAAGGCCGCAGGCAGCCCCAGTACCGAAAATGACTTGCCACGGGCCAGCGCCTCACGGCGGCACGCCAGCAGCACGGCAAGCGCAGAACTGTCAAACGCCGTGAGGCCTGTAGCGTCCACGACCACCTCGGCCTCGCGCAGGGCCTTGAGGCCCTGCAGCAGCTTGGCCAGGCATGCCGTGGCCTGCCGGTGGGTGAGTTCGCAAGGGAGCACCAGCATGGCGTTACCCCGTTAAGCCCTTGGCTGCCGCGTTCGCCTTGTTGCGCGCGGACAGCGTTTCGATCAGGCCGTCAACACCCTTGGCGTTGATCTCCTGCGCGAACTGGCCGCGGTAGGTTTCCACCAGCCACACTCCGAGTACGTTCAGGTTGTAGATTTTCCAGCCGGTGCCCTCTCCGGGCGTTTTTTCCAGACGGTAGTCCAGCTGGATCGGATCGCCCCGGCCCACGATCTCGGTACGCACGAGCACATCCTTGTCTTCGGGCGAGGCACGCAGCGGCTT
>JBKCTS010000436.1:0-2913 GCA_046318695.1 Acidovorax sp. | reverse complement strand
TGTGCTTGAGGTTGTGCAGCCGCGCATTGGGCACCGCACCGGCCTCGGCCGTGAGGAACCCGGCCGTGCCCTCAACGCGGGTTGGCGGGCTGATGAACACCGACTCCAGGAAACCCTTGAGGTCGATGGAGTCTGCGCGGAGCTTTTCGTTGAGCAGGGCGCGACCATCCTTCCAGGTCATCATCAGCGCAAAAACGATGCCCCCGATCAGCAGTGGGAACCACCCGCCCTGGAAAAGCTTGAGCAGGTTGGACGAAAAAAACGCCAGATCCAAAATGAAGAAACAACCGGTGGCCGCCACGCACAGCGCCAGCGGATAGCCCCAGCCATAGCGGATCACGAAGAACGTGAGCGTGGTGGTAATCAGCATGTCCAGCGTGACGGCAATGCCGTACGCAGCCGCGAGGTTGCTTGACGAGCGGAACATGACCACCGCCAGCACGATGGCCACAAACAGCCCCCAGTTGACGATGGGAATGAATATCTGCCCGGTATCGCGCACGCTGGTGTGCTGGATGTTGAGGCGCGGCAGGTAACCGAGTTGGATGGCCTGCTTGGTGACGCTGAACGCGCCGGTGATGAGGGCCTGCGATGCGATGACCGTGGCCATGGTCGCTAGCACCACCAACGGTATCAGCGCCCAATCGGGTGCCATCATGAAGAAAGGGTTCTTCACCGCCTCGGGCTCAGCCAGCAGCAGCGCGCCCTGGCCAAAGTAGTTGAGGGTGAGCGCAGGCATGGCCACGCCGAACCACGCCAGCCGAATCGGGCGCTTGCCGAAATGGCCCAGGTCGGCGTACAGCGCTTCGGCACCTGTGACGCACAGCACCACGGCGCCCAGGATGATGAAGGTGGTTCCAGGATTGGCCCACATGAAACGCAGGGCGTAAGTCGGACTCGTGGCCCACAGGATCTCGGGGTGTCCAACAATGTGGGACACCCCCAGCAAAGCGATCGAAATGAACCAGACCAGCGTGATGGGCCCAAAGAACTTGCCGATTCCGCTGGTACCGCGCTTTTGCACGGCAAACAGGCAAAACAGCACCACCAGCGTGATCGGAATGACGTATTGCTTGAAATGGGGCGACACGACCTCCAGGCCCTCGACCGCCGACAGCACGGAAATCGCCGGAGTAATCACCCCGTCGCCATAAAAAAGGGATGTGCCGAAGATGCCCACCGCCAGCAGCACGCCGCGCAGGCGGGGCTTGTCCTTGACGGCCTGCGATGCCAGGGCCAACATGGCGATGAGCCCCCCTTCGCCGTGGTTGTCGGCGCGCAGCACCAGTGCCACGTACTTGATCGAGACGATGACGGTGAGCGTCCAGAACAGGATCGACAAAATGCCGAAGATGTTGTCCTGCGTGAACGGCACATGCCCGGACCCGAAGACCTCCTTGACGGCATAGAGCACGCTGGTGCCGATATCGCCATAGACCACACCGATGGCTCCCAGCGTGAGCGCTGCGAGCGATGACTTGGAGCTTTGCACTGACCACCCCCGTGCGCCAAACGCAGCGGGGTTCCGTTACTAAGGGAAGACCATTGTGCGCCTGAGGCAGATCAAGCGTCTAGGCAAACCGCTCTATGTTGCGGTGCAGCAACTTGCCTTGGCAGCCGCAGGCAATCGTGGCATGCCGACCAACTTGCGCGACGGAGGTCGCTTTTTCGCAAGGATGGGCCGCTAGGGAAGCTCTGCATAACCCTCGCGAGGATGCGCCGGTGCGGATCGGGATAGGCCACAAGGCGCTTTTTGCAGCCAATAGCATGGCTATTGGCAAGAAAAGCAACGCCGTGGACCGCCCGAGCCCGGGCCCGCGCAGCCCGCAGGGAGTTATGCAGAGGTTCCCTAGGCATAGCCTGCGGGGGCTTCGTCTGGGTCAGTCGTACACCTCGGCGTCGGGGTCGGTGGCTTCCAGTTCGTAGCTGGCGGCCAGCATGGCCAGCCGGGCAACCACGCCGTACATGTAAAAGCGGTTGGGCGCGCTCACGCCCGGCCGCATTCCTGGCTGGGGCAGGTGCGTGCTGTGCTCGAACGCCAGGGGCACAAAGCTGGCGCCCGGGGCGTTGAGGTTTTCATCCACGCCGCGCTCGGCATGCATGCGGTAGAAGCCGCCCACCACGTAGCGGTCCATCATGTAGACCACGGGCTCGGCCACGGCCTCGTGCACGCGCTCTTGCGTGAGCACGCCTTCCTGAATGATGAGATCGCTCACCGGCTGGCCGTCTTTGATGATGGCCATTTTGTTCTTGGTCTTGCGGTTGACGGCGTCCAGCTCCTTGGCGTCGCGCACGGTCATGATGCCCATGCCGTAGGTGCCGTTGTTGGCCTTGACGACGACAAAGGGTTTTTCGTGGATGCCGTATTCCTTGTACTTGCGGCGCACCTTGGTCAGTTGGGCGTCCACGGCGGTCTGCAGCGCGTCCATGCCCTCGCCGGTGGCAAAGTTAACGCCGTCGCAGTGGCTGTACAGCGGGTTGATGAGCCAGGGGTCGATGCCCAGCATCTTGCCCATGCGTTTGGCCACCTCTTCGTAGTTTTTGAAGTGGGTGGTCTTTTTGCGCACGCTCCAGCCCGCGTGCAGCGGTGGCAGCAGGTACTGCTCGTGGATGTCTTCCAGAATGCCCGGCGCGCCCGCAGTCAGGTCGTTGTTGAGCAAGATGGTGCAGGGGTCGAAGTCCTTGAGGCCCAGGCGGCGCTTGGTGCGCACCACGGGTTCGAGCGTGATGGATTCGCCGTTGGGCAGCTCGATCAGGGTGGACTTCTTGATCTCGGGACTGATGGAGCCCACGCGCACATGGAGCCCGGCCATGTTGAAGATGCGCTGCAACTGCACCACGTTGGCACGGTAGCAGGTGTTGCGTGTGTGGTGCTCGGGGATGATCAGCAGGTTGCGCGCTTCGGGGCAGATC
>JBKCTS010000435.1:0-16234 GCA_046318695.1 Acidovorax sp. | reverse complement strand
GTTGTATTCAATGCCCGTGGCCTGTACGGGATCCTTCAGGGCGGCGTGACCTCCCTCAAGCAACCCCTGCGCGGCTGCAAGATGGTGCCTCTGGGTACCATGCACTACCTTGCGGTGGCATCCGCAGACTACGCCGCGAAGAACCTGCCGCACGGGCTCACGCCACACAACTTCCGCGACGTGCCGTTCGTGTCCTTCAATCGCAAGGACGACATGGCTGCTGAATTTGTCGCGCGGGCCTTCGGGCTTAAACGGGTGGCGCTCAGTCACATTTTTGTGCCCGGCTCCGAGGCCCAGATGCGTGCGGTATCGGCCGGTTGGGCGGTCGGGGTATTACCCGAGCTGCTGGCGCGCAGCGCGTTGGCCGACGGCAGCGTCGTCAATCTGGCCCCCGGCCGCACCTTGCCAATCCAGTTGTACTGGCACTGCTGGAACCTGGAATCGGCGGTGCTGGACGCTCTCACATCCGCACTGACTGCGACCGCCGAGACTGCGCTGGCCCATGCCTGAACCCTCAGGCGATCGCATACACAATGTGACCGGCATGGTTATATCGCAACTTGGCCATTTAATTTGATACTGGTCTGTATAAAATAGAGGCATGCAAACCCTCCAGCCCAAAGTTTCCTTCAAGGAACAGATGCACCAGGCGCGCGAGGAGGCCATCTTGCAGTCGGCGTGCCGGCTGTTGGGTGAAAAGGCCTTCGACGCGATGACCATGGACGACGTAGCCAACGCCGTGGGCATCGCCAAAGCCAGCCTGTACAAGCACTTTTGCAGCAAGGAAGAGCTGTGCACCGCCGCCATGGTGCAGATCCTGGGGCGCGTGCAAGCCTACCTCGCCAGCCTGCCGCCCGAGGTGCCGCCGCTGCAAAAGCTGCACGCGCTGGTGCGCTGGTCGCTGGAGCGGCTGCTCACCAACGAGATGCCGCTGCTGCCCAGCCGCAACTCCACGCTGCGCGCAGTGCTCATGGCCAACAAGGATTACCTCAACGGGCTGTTGTCGGTCAGCGACCAGATCGGTGACTGGATCACTGAGGCGCAGGCGCAAGGCGTGATCGCGCCGTCGCTGCCGCCGCTGGTGGTGCTCTACACCCTGTATGCACGCGCCTGCGACCCGGTGGTGAGCTTCCTCAAGGAGGGCGGCCAGTATTCCGACGAGGAGATCGTCGAACTGGTCGTGCGCACCTGCTTTGAGGGGCTGGCCGCAAGAGCCTGAGCGTTTGCGCTGGTGACACCGCTGCGTGGTGCCAGCCCCAACAAAAAAGCCCGGCCAAGCCGGGCTTTTTTGCATAACGGGCCGCACGCGCATCACGTGCGGCATCGGCCTCAGCTTGGCAGGATGACCTTGTTCACCACGTGGATGACGCCGTTGCTCGTGAACACGTCGGTGATCATGATGCTGCTTTGGCGCCCGCGGCTGTCGGTGATGGCCAGGCTGGCGTTGACCGTGAACTTCTGCCCCTGCACGGTGGTGATCGGCGTGTTGACTGGTACGTCGGCCTTGAGCACGCGGCCGGGTACCACGTGGTAGGTCAACACAGAGGTGAGCAGCGGCTTGTTCGCCAGCAGGGCCTCTTTGGTGATGCCCAGTTCGGTCAGCAGCGCTGCAAAGGCTGCGTTGGTGGGCGCGAACACGGTGAAGGGGCCCGTGCCTTGGAGCGTGGGCACGAGGCCTGCCGCCACGACCGCCTCGACGAGGATGCTGAAGTCCGGCAGGGCCGACGCGGTGGCCACGATGTTTTTGTCTGCGGGCAAAAGCACCTTGTCAACCACATGGACCACGCCGTTGCTGGCCTGGATGTCGGTGGCCGTGATGTTGCTGTTGCGGGTGCGGCCGTCGGTGATGCGCAGAGCGCTGCCGACTGCCTCGACCTTGAAGAAACCGCCCCCCACGGGCGTGATGGCCTTGCCCAGCGGCACGCTGGCGCGGGGCACCGCAGTGCCGAGCACATGGTAGGTCAGCACGGCGGTCAGCAGGGCCTTGTCGGCCAGCAGGGCCGCCTTGGTCACACCGAGTTCGGTCAGCAGGGCTGCAAAAGCCGCGTTCGTCGGCGCAAACACGGTCAGGCTGCCGGTGCTCAGCGTGGGTACCAGACCGGCGGCCACGACGGCCTCCACCAGGATGCTCAGGTCGGGGTTGGCCTGGGCCACCTCGACAATGTTGCGCGGATGATCATCGCTGCCGCCGCAGGCCTGCAGCAGCGACGCGCTGGCGCCAGCGGCCGCAGCCATCAGGATGGTTCGGCGGTTCAGTAGGGAAGTGCTGTTCATAAAAATGGTTCCTTTCAAACAAGTGGTGGATGGGGCGCGAGGGGACGGAGGCGATTACTTGGGCATGAGTACGGTGTCGATCACGTGGATCACGCCGTTGCTGGCGGCGACATCCGTGGCCACCACTTTTGACTGGTCAACCATCACGCTCGGGCTGGTCGATAGCTTCAGTTCCTGGCCCTGCACGGTCTTGACCATGCCGGCCTTGACATCCTTGGCCATGACCTTGCCCGGAACCACGTGGTAGGTCAGCACCTTGGTGAGGGCCGACTTGTCGGCCAGCAGAGCGTCCAGGGTGGCCTTCGGGATCTTGGCGAACGCCTCGTCGCTGGGAGCAAACACCGTGAACGGGCCCGGGCCCTTGAGCGTGTCCACCAGGCCGGCTGCCTGAACGGCTGCCACCAGGGTCTTGAAACTGCCCGCCTTCACGGCGGTGTCAACGATGTCCTGGGCCATCGCGGAGAACGTAGCTCCGGCAGTCAGAGCCAAAGCGATCAGGGTTTTCTTCATGGGGAGTCCTTTGATGTCGGGGGAAATTCACACGCCAGGATCGGCGTGCCGCGAATCTATAACCGTTTAGTCTCGTTGTAAACTGTACGGTATTTGAAATGACCAAATGGTTACGTTTGGATAAAAAAAAGCCCTGCCGGGCGCGGCAGGGCGGGGCGAGCGACGCAGGAAATCAGCGGATCAGCAGGATCGGCACCTTGCAGTGCGCCAGCACCTGGGTGGCGACCGAGCCCATCACCAGGGTGGCCAGGGCCCCGTGGCCATGGGAGCCCATCACCACAAGATCGAACTTGCCGCTGCTTGCCAGCTTGGAAATGGTTTCGCCCGCAGGGCCGACCTTCACGACCCGGCTTGGCGACACGCCGTGGCGGCCCAGAAACTTGGTCACGGGTGCCAGGATCTTCTCGGCCTCTTCTGCGTGGTAGTTGTCAACGACTTCTTTGCCCAAGGCAGCCCGGGCACGGGGGGGCAGCGGCGCCTGCACCGTGAGCACGGTGTATTCATGCGATGCGCCCAGCATCTCATCGTGGGTCGCCAGGTAGGCGAGCATCTTCTTGGTGTAGGCGCTGCCATCAACAGCAAGCAGGATCTTCATGGTTTTCTCCGGAAAGGGGTGGTTCAGAATACCGCGCGCAAACTGTTGCTGTCTTGACCTTGGTCATGCTTTTGGCTCGGGCGCAATGCAGCGGCGACTGCGCCGCCACCTGTGCAACAGATTTAAGAGCCTACCCGGCATCAACCGGGCAGGCGCACAAGGGGCCGGGCAGCACGCCTGCGGCGCATCATACGGCCACGCAGCACTGGGGAGCGAAGGAATCCTGCTCGCCCTTGCGCGCATAGCCCAGCGGATTGGCCACCACCCGGCACTCCCATGCGGATCCATCATCGCGCTGGCCACGCGCGGTGTAGTCACTGCGGGCATGCAAATGGCCGTGCAGCCACAGGTCTGCGTGCGGCAGCAAGTCGTCCAGGGCGTTGCAAAACCCTGCGGTGCCCGCAATCAGCCCGTAGCGAGGGTCTGCACTGCGAAGGCTGGGGGCAAAGTGCGTGACCACGACGGTCGGGCCGTCGGCAAAGGGCTGCGCCAGTGCATGCGACAGCCAGGCCTGGCAGACCAGTGCCTGTTCGCGCACCGCCGCGGCCAGAAAAGGCTGCCCCTGACGCGTGGTGCCGGTTTTTCGCAGATAAAAATCAGCCGCGCGAAAGGCCTTCTCGCGAAGCCTCAGCCGCCTGGCCAGGTCTGTCGTTGCTTCATGGGCGGCCAGGGCATCAAAGTCGGTCCAGAGCGTGCTTCCAAGGAAGCGGACGCCCTTGATCGCGATGGTTTCACGCTCCAGCCAGATGATGCCCAGTCGATCACAGGTCTTGCGCAGCCGTGCATGGGCCTCATCAAAGTCCTGGGCGTCGTATTCGTGGTTGCCGGGCACCAGCACCACGGGCGTGGGCCAGCCCGCGTATTGGGGCAGCGGCGAGAACCGCGCCAGACCAAAGTCCTCGTCCTGCAGCATCGAGCCGGTCTGGTAAGAGCCAATGTCACCAGCGAGGACCAGCACATCGGCGTCTGGCGCGGGCTCTGCAACGAAATGGGGGTGCACCTCCAGGTGCAGATCCGAAAGGAGCTGGATATTCATGCGGCTTGCAGTCTACGGCGCTCGACGTGCGGCCCCGGCGGCAAGGGGGCGGCGTGTCACGACAAAAAAAGCAGCCCGAAGGCTGCTTTCAGTCATGGCCGCCATGCCGGGCGCGGCGGGTCGCTTGGCCGGCCTCAGGCTTCCAGGCGTTTTTCCAGCATGGCCCGGGTCTCCAGCAAGGCGGCGGGCAGGTGGTAGGCCAGTTGCTCGAAATGGGCGGTGTGCAGACGGAACTCTTCCTTCCATGCGGCCGGCTCGATGCTGGTCACCGCCTGGAACTGCTGGGCCGTGAAATCCAGCCCCGTCCAGTTGATCTCGGCGTAACGGGGGGCAACGCCGAACATGGTTTCCTCGCCTTGCACATTGCCTTCGATGCGGTCGATCATCCACTTGAGGATGCGCATGTTCTCGCCATAGCCGGGCCAGACGAACTTGCCTTGTGCGTCCTTGCGGAACCAGTTGACGCAGAAGATATTGGGCAGCGTGTGGCCGCTGGCCTCGAGTTTCTTTTCCATGTCCAGCCAGTGCTGGAAGTAGTCGCTCATGTTGTAGCCGCAAAACGGCAGCATGGCGAACGGGTCGCGGCGCACCACACCTTGTGCGCCAAAGGCGGCTGCCGTGGTCTCCGACCCCATGGTGGCCGCCATGTAGACGCCCTCCATCCAGGTGCGGGCTTCGGTCACCAGTGGCACGGTGGTGGAGCGGCGGCCACCGAAGATGAAGGCATCAATCGCCACGCCGTCGGCGTCGTCCCACTGGGCGTCCAGGGCGGGGTTGTTGGTGGCCGCCACGGTGAAGCGGGCGTTGGGGTGGGCCGCCTTGGCGCCGGTTTGCTTGGCGATTTCGGGCGTCCAGTCCTTGCCCTGCCAGTCGATCAGATGGGCGGGCAGCTTGCCGTGATCCTTGTCCATGCCTTCCCACCACACGTCGCCGTCATCGGTGAGGGCCACGTTGGTGAAGATCACGTCCTTGTGCAGGCTGGCCATGCAGGTGGGGTTGGTGAGCGTGTTGGTGCCGGGGGCAACGCCGAAGTAACCGGCTTCCGGATTGATGGCGACCATCTTGCCGTCGGCGCTGGGCTTGATCCAGGCAATGTCGTCGCCAATGGTGGTCACCTTCCAGCCCTCAAACCCGGCGGGCGGCACCAGCATGGAGAAGTTGGTTTTGCCGCAGGCACTGGGGAAGGCAGCGGCCACGTGGTACTTCTTGCCCTCGGGGTTGGTGACGCCCAGGATCAGCATGTGCTCGGCCAGCCAGCCTTGGTCGCGGCCCATGGTGGACGCGATGCGCAGCGCCAGGCACTTCTTGCCCAGCAGGGCGTTGCCGCCGTAGCCCGAGCCGTACGACCAGATCTCGCGGGTTTCAGGGTAGTGGACGATGTACTTGACCTTGGGGTTGCAGGGCCAGCTCGTGGTGTCCTCTTGGCCTTCGGCCAGGGGCGCGCCCACGGTGTGCATGCAGGGCACAAACTCGCCATCGACGCCCAGCACGTCGTACACGGCCTTGCCCATGCGGGTCATCAGGCGCTGGTTCACGGCCACGTAGGCGCTGTCGGTCAGCTCCACGCCAATGTGGGCGATATGGCTGCCCAGCGGGCCCATGGAAAACGGCACCACGTACATGGTGCGGCCCTGCATGCAACCATCAAACAAGGGCTGCAGCGTGGCACGCATTTCGGCGGGCGCCATCCAGTTGTTCGTGGGTCCGGCGTCTTCTTTGGCGGCCGAGCAGATGTAGGTGCGGTCTTCCACGCGGGCCACGTCCGACGGGTCAGACCAGGCCAGGTAGCTGCCCGGGCGCTTGGCCGGGTTGAGTTTCTTGAAGGTGCCGGCATCGACGAGTTGCTGGCACAGGCGGTCGTACTCTTGCTGGGAGCCGTCGCACCAGTCAATGGCATCGGGCTTGCACAGGGCGGCCATGTCGGCCACCCAGGCCAGCAACCGGGCGTTTTTGACGTAAGTGGGCGCGTGGAGGTTCAGGCCCTGCATCGTGGGTGCGTTCATCGAGTTTCCTTAAGTTGAAAAAACAGTTTTTTCAAAGGAAGCGACCCGACAGCGGCGTCACGGTGGGGCTTGCACAACATGCTTTGCTGAGCGCTGCCTTTGAAAAAACGGCTTGTGGCAGCGAAGGGCAGTGGCAGACGTCAGCCTGACTGATGCGAACCTCGGTGGCCTGTGCTCAGTCGGCGGGCGGCATGTGTGGCCTGACCCGGTGTAACGGGTGGGCCGCGCATTCCGCGGGTCGGCTGGGGAATCGATTTTATGAATCGGGCCCCAAAAAGTCTGTCAGATTGGGTCAAAATCTATGCAAACGTTGCATGGGGTTATGCATGAGAATGGTCTGCCGTTCCCGCCTTCGGGTTGAGGCGCCAGCGTTCGAACCCGGCTTTTCGCAGCTCGCACGCCGGGCAGGTGCCGCAGCCGTAACCCCAGGCGTGCAGGGTGTCGCGCACCCCGTGGTAGCAGGTGTGCGAGTCCTTGATGATGAGCTGCGTCAGCGCATCGCCACCCAGCGTCTGCGCCATCTCCCAAGTCTCGGCCTTGTCCAGCCACATCAGCGGCGTCTCGAACGTGAACCGCTGGCCCATGCCGAGTGACACCGCGACCTGCAAGGCCTTGAGGGTGTCGTCCCGACAATCCGGGTAGCCTGAAAAATCGGTTTCGCACATGCCGCCCACCAGCGTGTGCAGGCCGCGCCGGTAGCCCACGGCGGCGGCCAGATTGAAAAACAGCAGGTTGCGCCCCGGCACAAAGGTGTTGGGCAGGCCCGCTTCGGTCATCCGGATCTCGGTGTCGCTCGTCAGTGCCGTATCGCTGATCTGGCCCAGCACCGCCAGATCCACCATGTGGTCTTCGCCCAGCCGCTGGCTCCAGCCCGGCAAGCGCTGGCGCAGCGCTGCCAGCACGGTCTGGCGGGCCTGCAGTTCCACATGGTGGCGCTGTCCGTAGTCAAAACCAATGGTCTCCACATGGGCGAACTGCGTGAGTGCCCAGGCCAGGCAGGTGGTGGAATCCTGTCCGCCAGAAAACAAAACGAGCGCGTGGCCTGGTCGCATGAAAGCTCCTTGGGTGATGGGGTGTGGGCTTGATCCGAAAGCGCGCAAGCCCGGTGTGGACGAAAAAAAACCCCGCAGAGCGGGGCTGTTGCGGTGCGCTGGCGCAGTGATCAGGCCATGTAAACCGCGATAAATGCCAGCAGGAAGATCATGATCCCGCCCACCACGGGCAGCACCACGGGCACCAGGTGCACCACGCTTTCCGTGGGGTCGGTGGACGAAGACTCAGGGTTGTGCGGGGTGTGGGGGGCAGACATGGAGGGCTCCGTTGCTTGAAACTCCCCTGATTCTAGCGAGGTCGGCCCTCTATGGTCGCAAAAACCTGCCTGGGCCAGGGCCTGCCATGCCTGGGCATTGCTTCGGTCGAGTCACATCAGGTCGGCCTGCAAGCCCGCCGAGCGCAGCTGCGCCAGCACCTCTTGCACATGGGCCTTGCCGCGCGTTTGCAGCACCAGTTCGATCTCCACGTTCTGCGCGGCCAGCATGGTGAAGGCGCGCTGGTGGTGCACTTCTTCGATGTTGGCGCCTGCATCGGCCACGGTGGCGGTGATGCGCGCCAGCACCCCGGGCACGTCGCGCGCACTCACCTTGATGCGCGCCAGGCGGCCCGAGCGCACCATGCCGCGCTCGATGATGGCGGCCAAGAGCAGCGGGTCGATGTTGCCACCGCACAGCACCAGTCCGACGCGCTTGCCCGCAAACCGCTCGGGGTAGCGCAGCAGCGCCGCCAGACCTGCGGCACCCGCGCCTTCCACCAGGGTCTTTTCGATCTCCAGCAGCATCAGCACGGCCTGCTCGATATCGCCTTCGTCCACCAGGACCAGATCGTCCACCAGGCGCCTGACCACTTCCTGCGTGATCTTGCCCGGTGTGCCGACTGCGATGCCTTCGGCGATGGTGGAGGTGCCCTGCGGATGGTGCGTACCCTTGATGGCGTTGACCATCGCCGGGAAGCGCATGGTCTGCACGCCGATGATTTCGATGCCGGGCCGGATCGCCTTGGCTGCCGTGGCCACGCCCGCAATCAGCCCGCCGCCGCCCACCGCGATCACCAGCACGTCGAGGTCCGGCACGGCCCGCAGCATCTCCAGCCCCAGTGTCCCCTGGCCGGCGGCCACGCCCTCGTCGTCGTAGGGGTGCACAAACGTGAGGCCCTGCGCGTCGGCCAGCGCGTAGGCATGGGCGCGCGCTTCTTCGAGCGTGTCGCCATGCAGCACCACCTCAGCGCCAAATCCGCGCGTGCGCTCGACCTTCACGCCGGGGGTGAAACGCGGCATCACGATCACCGCCCGCAAGCCCAGGCGCTGCGCGTGGTAGGCCACGCCCTGCGCATGGTTGCCCGCACTCATGGCCACCACGCCCCGAGCGCGCTCGGCATCGGTCAGCAGCGCGAGCCGGTTGCAGGCACCGCGCTCCTTGAACGAGGCCGTGAACTGCAGGTTTTCGAACTTGAGGAATACCTGCGCGCCCACGATCTGCGAGAGGGTTTTGGACTCCACACAGGGCGTGTCCAGCACATGGCCCTGCAGGCGGGTGGCGGCATCTTGGATGTCTTGAAGGGTGAGCATGCGGGCGATTGTGGCGCAGACGGCTGCTGCACCCCGCAAACACGGGCTACCCGCTGCGGATCACCCGCAGCACCTGCGCCCCATACGCCTGCAGCTTCTTCGCCCCCATGCCGCTGATGCCCTGCAGGTCATCCAGCGAACCGGGGTTGCGTTCGGCAATCGTGGCCAGCGTCGCGTCGTGGAAGATCACATACGCGGGCAGGTTGTGCTCGCGCGCTACCTCGGCGCGCCATGCCTTGAGGTTGATGAAGCGCACCTGCGCATCCGGCCCCAGGTTGGCGGCGGCGGCAGGCGGGGCGCTGCCTTTGCGGCTGCGTTTGGCGGGGGCCGCCGAAACGGATTCGCGCAACTGCACCGGCACCTCGCCCTTGAGCACGGCACGCGAGCCGTCGGTCAGGCACAGGGTGTCAAAGCCCATGCCGCTGTCCAGCACCACCTTGTGCAGGCCCACCGCGCCGGTAGCGATGAGCTGGCGCAGCACGCCGCGCAACTGGGGCTCGGTCAGGTCAGCGCCAATGCCGAAGGTGGAAATCCGGTCGTGTCCGAACTGCACGACTTTGTCGGTCTTCTTGCCGCGCAGGATGTCCATGATGTGGCCAGCGCCAAAACCGATGCCGCTGGCCTGCTGCACGCGGTAGATGGTGGACAGCAGCTTGCGCGCGGCGTCGGTTGCGTCCCACACCGCGGGCGGGTGGATGCAGTTGTCGCAGTTGCCGCACGGGGTGGATGCCTCGCCAAAGTAGGCCAGCAGCCGCACGCGGCGGCAGTCGGTGGCTTCGGCCAGGGCCAGCAGGGCATCGAGCGTGCCGCGCAGCGCGGCTTTGAACTCCTCGCCCGCCGGGCTCTCGTCGATCATGCGGCGCTGGTTGACCACGTCCTGCAGGCCGTAGGCCATCCAGGCGTCGGCGTGCAACCCGTCGCGGCCGGCGCGGCCGGTCTCCTGGTAGTAGCCCTCGATGTTCTTGGGCATGTCCACATGCGCCACAAAGCGCACGTCGGGCTTGTCGATGCCCATACCAAACGCAATGGTGGCCACCATGACGATGCCTTCCTCGCGCAGGAAGCGGTCCTGGTTCGTCTGGCGCACCTTGGTGTCCAGCCCCGCGTGGTAGGGCAGTGCGGTGATGCCGGCATCGCTCAGCGTGGCGGCAAGCTCCTCCACGCGCTTCCTGGACTGGCAATACACCACGCCCGCCTCGCCCGCATGCTCGCGCTCGATGAAGCGCAGCAGCTGGGTGGTGGCGTCTTTCTTCTCCACGATGGTGTAGCGGATGTTGGGCCGGTCAAAGCTGCTGATGAACAGGCGCGCGTCTTCGAGCTGCAGCCGCTCGATGATGTCCTCGCGCGTGAGGGCGTCGGCCGTGGCTGTAAGTGCGATGCGCGGCACGCCCGCATAGCGCTCGTGCAACACCGTCAGCGCCCGGTATTCGGGGCGGAAGTCGTGGCCCCACTGGCTCACGCAATGCGCTTCGTCAATGGCAAACAGAGACAGGTGCCCGCCGTGGTAGAGGCCGTCCAGCAGCCCCAAAAAGCGCGGCGTGTTCAATCGCTCGGGTGCGGCGTACAGCAGCGTGATGTCGCCGGTCTGCAGGCGCAGCTCCACATCCTGCGTTTCGTCGTAGCTCAGCGTGGAATTGAGAAACGCCGCGCTCACCCCGGCCTCGTGCAGCGCGCCCACCTGGTCGTGCATCAGCGCAATCAGCGGCGACACCACGATGGTCACGCCCTTGCCCTGCCGCTGGCGCACGATGGCCGGCACCTGATAGCACAGGCTCTTGCCACCGCCGGTGGGCATCAGCACCAGCGCGTCACCGCCTGCAATCGCGTGCTCGACGATGGCCTGCTGCGGGCCGCGGAACTGCTCGTAGCCAAACACATCCTGCAAGACGGCGTGGGCGGGCGAAGGGGCTAAGAAAGGGCGCAAAGACAAACGGTACTCTGAATTTGATAGCTGTGAACGCTTATATATCAAGCGCGACAGGGGTTTTTGACCCAAAACCAGCCGTGGCGGGCGGGCGAAAGACGCTTATTGTGCGCCCGCCAGTCCGGGGCTGACACAGGTACGCGGCGGCAGGCCCTTTGCGCCTTGGCATTAAAATCGGGCCACCCAAGGGGCGCTGCAGCCGGGTTTGCCACAGGGCAGGACCGGTCAGGCTTGGGGACTTCAACTGCGCTCACTTGTACCCACCCACAAAGTGAGCCGCAGCATGCATCCCGTCAGCTACACCCGCGCCCAGCAACTCCCCGGCATCCTGGCCCAGCGCATCGTCATCCTGGACGGCGCCATGGGCACCATGATCCAGCGCTTCAAGCTCGATGAAGCGCAGTACCGCGGCGAGGGCTACACCGGCCCCGATGGCGCAGGCGACCGGTTCAAGGGTTTCCCGCGCGACGTGAAGGGCAACAACGAGCTGCTCAGCATCACCCGGCCCGACGTGATCCGCGACATCCACGAGCGCTACCTGGCCGCTGGAGCCGACCTGATCGAGACTAACACCTTCGGCGCAACCACCATCGCGCAGGAAGACTACGGCATGGCCGACCTGGCGCGCGAGATGAACCTGCAGTCCGCCCGGCTCGCCCGCGCTGCGTGCGACAAGTTCAGCACGCCGGACCACCCACGCTTTGTAGCGGGCGCCCTGGGCCCCACGCCCAAGACGGCCAGCATCAGCCCCGATGTGAACGACCCCGGCGCGCGCAATGTGGACTTTGAGCAGCTTCGCGCCGCGTACTACGAGCAGGTGCAGGCGCTGGTGGAGGGCGGCTGCGACGTGCTGCTGGTCGAAACCATTTTCGACACGCTCAACGCCAAGGCCGCGCTGTTTGCCATCGACGAGTTCTTTGAAAAGAGCGGCGAGCGCCTGCCGCTCATCATCAGCGGCACCGTCACCGATGCCTCCGGCCGCATCCTGTCGGGGCAGACCGTGACGGCCTTCTGGCACAGCGTGCGCCATGCGCGCCCGCTGGCGGTGGGCCTGAACTGCGCCCTGGGCGCCACGCTGATGCGCCCCTACATCCAGGAGCTCAACCGCGTAGCCGAAGACACCTTTATCAGCTGCTACCCCAACGCCGGCCTGCCCAACCCCATGAGCGACACCGGCTTTGACGAAACCCCCGAGATCACCAGCCGCCTGGTGCACGAGTTCGCCGCCGAGGGGCTGGTCAACATTCTGGGCGGCTGCTGCGGCACCACGCCCGAGCACATTGGTGCCATCGCCAGCTCAGTGGCCCAGGTGCCGCCGCGCAAGATGTTCTACCCTGCCGAAGCGTGAAAATTGATTCAAATCAGGCGCTTACGCACGTCCATAAAGCGATTACAGCTATATAACTTATAGCATTGCTCCTCACCCCATGCCCGTCACCGCCACCCCGCCTGCCGAATCGAATGCTGAAAGCGGCGACGCAACCGCAGTGACCGCCCAAGCCGCCGCCCACGCCGCGCTCAAGCTCGAAAAGCGCCTGGTGCGCCAGGTGGCCCAGGCCATCACCGACTTTGGCCTCATTGGGGATGGCGACAAAGTCATGGTGTGCGTCTCGGGCGGCAAAGACAGCTATGGGCTTCTCGATGTGCTGCGCATGCTGCAGCAGCGCAACGGCAACAAGTTTGAGCTGATCGCGGTCAACCTCGACCAAAAGCAGCCCGGCTTTCCGGCCCATGTGCTGCCCGACTATCTGAAGAAGGTGGGCGTGCCTTTTCACATCGAAACACAGGACACCTACAGCGTCGTCAAAGCGCACATCCCCGAAGGCAAGACGATGTGCAGCCTGTGCAGCCGCCTGCGCCGGGGCATCCTCTACCGCGTGGCCGACGAGCTGGGCTGCACAAAAATCGCGCTCGGCCACCACCGCGACGACATGCTGCAGACCTTCTTTTTGAACATGTTCTTTGGCGGCAAGCTCAAGGGCATGCCGCCCAAGGTGCAAAGCGACCGGGGCGACCACCTCATCATCCGCCCGCTGGCCTATGTGGCCGAGGACGCCCTCACGCGCTGGGCAGAGCACCGCCAGTTCCCCATCATCCCGTGCACGCTGTGCGGCAGCCAGGAAAACCTGCAGCGCAAGCAAATCGGCCAGATGCTGCGCGACTGGCAACAGCTCTACCCCGGCCGCATCGAGACCATGGCCGTGGCGCTGCGCAACCTGGTGCCCTCGCACTTCATGGACCCGCGCCAGTTCGACTTCAAGGGCCTGGTGCCCAACGGCGTGCAGGATGCCGAGGGTGACAAGGCGTTTGACACCGAAGAGTTTCCGGCGCAGGCCGTGGGCATGCTCGCGGGCCTGCCAATGGTGCCGCGTTGACCATCCCCATCCACCGTATGGCCACGGTGCCACTGAAAGCGTTTACATCGCCCCAAACGGTTCGGGCGGAGGCTGTCGAAGCGCAGTGCGGTGAGCGACGCGTTGCCCCACACCAATCCGTTCACGCTGGCCCACACCGGTCCGTTCACGCTGAGCCTGGCGAAGCGCAGTGCAGGACTTCGACAAGCTCAGTCCGAACGGGTTGTGGAGGGCGAAGCGGGGCAGGCACCACCCGAGCCATCCATAGAGGCCTCGCCTCACCCCAATCCATTCACGCTGCCCCACCCCGATCCATTCACGCTGCCCTACCCCAATCCGTTCACGCTGAGCCTGTCGAAGCGCAGCGCAGGACTTCGGCAAGCTCAGTCCGAACGGGTTGTGGAGGGCGAAGCGGGGCAGGCACCACCCGAGCCATCCATAGAGGTCTCGCCTCACCCCAATCCGTTCACGCTGCCCCACACCGACCCATTCACGCTACCCCACCCCGATCCGTTCACGCTGAGCCTGTCGAAGCGCAGCGCAGAACTTCGGCAAGCTCAGACCAAACGGGTTGTAGAGTCGAAGCGCAGCGCCAGCCTTCCACAAGCTCAGTTCGAACGGCTGTTGATTGATTGTTATCGCCCTCGTCTCGACCCAGAGGTTCCCCATGACCGCCCTCAAAGCCCCCGAATTGCTCTTGCCCGCTGGCTCGCTGGACAAAATGCGCGCCGCCTATGACTTTGGAGCCGACGCGGTGTATGCCGGGCAGCCGCGCTACAGCCTGCGCGCCCGCAACAACGAGTTCAAGCTCGAGCAGATCCGCCAGGGCATCAGCGAGGCCCACGCGCGCGGCAAAAGGTTTTTTGTGACCAGCAACCTGATTGCCCACAACGACAAGATCCGCACCTACCTGCGCGACATCGAGCCCGTGATCGACTGCCAGCCTGACGCCCTCATCATGGCCGACGCGGGGCTGATCATGATGGTCAAGGACAAGTGGCCCGAGCAGGTGGTGCACCTGTCGGTGCAGGCCAACACCACCAACTGGGCGGCGGTGAAGTTCTGGCAGAAGATGGGCGTGGAGCGCATCATCCTCTCGCGCGAACTGAGCCTCGACGAGATCGAAAAAATCCGCCAGGAATGCCCCGACATGGAGCTGGAAGTGTTCGTGCACGGCGCGCTGTGCATTGCATACTCGGGCCGCTGTTTGCTCAGCGGCTACTTCAACCACCGCGACCCCAACCAGGGCACCTGCACCAACGCCTGCCGCTGGAACTACGCCACCCACGACGCCGACATCGACCCCACCACGGGCGAAGCCATCGCGCACACCATGGAAGGCGACTTCAACTTCGAGGCCGCGCAGCAACAGGCCGAGCAGTCGTTCGCATCGACCACCGGCAACGGCCAGCGCCACCCCAAGGCCGACAAGGTGTACCTGATCGAAGAGGCCGGCCGCCCCGGGCAGATGATGCCCATCATGGAAGACGAGCACGGCACCTACATCATGAACAGCAAAGACCTGCGCGCGGTCGAGCATGTGGCGCGCCTGGCGAAGATCGGCGTCGATTCGCTCAAGATCGAAGGCCGCACCAAGAGCCTGTACTACGTGGCCCGCACCGCCCAGGTGTACCGCCGCGCCATCGATGACGCCGTGGCTGGCAGGCCCTTCAACCCCGAGCTGCTGATGGAGCTCGAGGGCCTGTCCAACCGCGGCTACACCGGCGGCCTGCTGGAGCGCCGCCCCAGCCATGACTACCAAAACTACCTCCATGGCCATTCGGCCACGCAGCGCAGCCAGTACGTGGGCGAGGTGCTGGGTGCGCAGGGCCAGGCCGATGCGGGGCTCACAGGTGACTGGGTGCAGGTCGAAACCAAAAACCACTTTGCCGTGGGCGACCTGATCGAGGTGGTGCACCCCAGCGGCAACACCAGGGTGCGCCTGCAAGCCATGCGCAATGCAGACGGCCAGCCCGTGCAGGTGGCCCAGGGCAACCCCGTGCGCGTGTGGATTCCGCTGGCTGCACGGTACAGCGGGGCGCTGCTGGCGCGGGTGGTGGAGCCCCCTGGCCCCACAGCCCCGGCCCCGGCCCCGGCCCCGGCCCCGGCCCAGGCCCAGGCCACCGTGGCCGCGCAGACCACACAACCGGCCAGGGTGTGTTGATGCTACTGTTTTGATAGCAATTAGCGCTTATTTCATGTGCGTCCGATGGCATTTTTGTTCAGTGTGACGGCGCATTGCACGCCATAAAAACCGGGTTCGCACGCAGGCGATCGCTTGCCGCCTACGATGACGCGTCCATGTCTGCCCATGACCTGATCGTCCACCGCCCGCAAGGGCTGTACTGCCCGCCCGGCGATTTTTATATCGACCCCTGGCGGCCGGTACATCGTGCCGTGATCACCCACGCGCATTCCGACCACGCCCGCCGGGGATCGGCCCATTACCTCGCGCACCACGACAGCGCGGGCACGCTGCGCAACCGGCTGGGGGCCGACATTGCGCTGCAAACGCTGGCATACGGCCAAGTGATCGACCACCAGGGCGTGCGTGTATCGCTGCACCCTGCAGGCCATGTGCTGGGCTCGGCCCAGGTGCGCATCGAGCACGGCGGCCAGGTGTGGGTGGCCTCGGGCGACTACAAGCTCGACGAGGACGGCACCTGCACGCCGTTCGAGCCCGTGCGCTGCCACACCTTCATTACCGAATCCACCTTCGGCCTGCCGATTTACCGCTGGCCATCCCAAGCGGTGCTGTTGGCCGACATCAACGACTGGTGGGCCGCCAACGCGGCGGCGGGCAAGGCCAGCGTGCTGTACGCCTACGCGTTTGGCAAGGCGCAGCGGCTGCTGCACGGGGTGGACGCCAGCACCGGGCCCATCGTGGTGCATGGCGCGGTGGAGCCCCTGAACGCCGT
>JBKCTS010000434.1:0-2547 GCA_046318695.1 Acidovorax sp. | reverse complement strand
GCGCACCACATGGGTGTTGGATGCCGTGACGGTAAGCACCAGTTGGGTGAGCCCCTGCACCTGGCCCGCTGCGTCGATGCAGGCGGCCACCAGCGCTTGGCCAATGCCCTGGCGCTGCGCGCCCGGCGCCACCATCGTGCTCACCACGATGGCGCAATGGCGCTGCTGCAGCCGGGCCTCGCGCTCGCAGCCGATGCAGCCCAGCAGCGTGCCCGCGTCATCAAAAGCGCCCAGGAAAAATCGGCCCGAGGCCACGCTGCCAAAGCGCGCTGCGTACTCGCTGGCATCCCGCCCCACCGATGAGGCCCAGTCGGAGGTGAAGGCTTCGGGCGCTGCGCGCAGCGACTCGTCGCGCAGGGCTTTGTACGCTGGCGCATCCGTGGCGGTGAGCGGGCGGATGTGGAAGGACATGGGCGCGGGTTGGGTGAGGGCAGGTGCGCCGGGAGCGGTCAGGCCCCTTCCAGCGCCTGCAACTCGGCCAGGGTGTTGGCGTTGAAGAAGGCCTTGGGGTCGTCGCCCGGCGCATCGAACGGCACGATGGCGCAGCGGTGCTGGCCGGTCCAGGCGTCGATCTTGCGGCCACCGGCCTGTGTGAAGGCGACCAGGCTTTCCAGCAGGTCCACGCGCAGCAGGCAGAACACGGGCTGGGGTCGCACGGTGGTGCGGCCGGTGCCGTCGTCCTCGGGTGCGGCGGCCATGGCGATGTCGGCGCCCTGCGTATCTGCTGCGGCAGCCAGCCGCTGGGCCAGGTCCAGCGGGAACAGCGGCGTATCGCACGGCACCGTCAGCAGCCACGGCGTTTCGCAGCGCTCGAGCCCGGTCAAAAAGCCCGCCAGCGGCCCCGCGTAGTCGGCCAGCACATCGGGCCACACCGGCGCGCCAAAGGCCTCATAGGCCGCCAGGTTGCGGTTGGCGTTGACCATGCTGGCACCGGTCTGCATCTGCAGGCGCATCAGCGTGTGCAGCGCCAGGGGCAGGCCGCGAAAGCTTTGCAGGCCTTTGTCCAGGCCGCCCATGCGGGAGCCGCGGCCGCCTGCGAGAACCAGGCCGGTAATGTCTTGGGTGTCAATCATGTGTTTGCCAGGTTTGTGCTGTGGGCGCGTGCCAGACCAGGGTAGCCAGGCGAGGGCCGACCCGCAGCAAGGGCTGCGACACGCTCCCGCGCAGCGGGGGCGATGGAGGGCGCTGCAGGCGACTGTGGCGCGGCTGCATGTCAGCCGCCGATATAGCTCATCTCCACGCGGCGTGCGCCAGTGGATGTGTCGGCCGGGAGGCTGCCGCGCAGTTCGGAATAGCGGTCGGTTCGCTGCTGCCAGATCGGGGCGATGGCCGAGGCGATATCGGCATCGCTGGCTCCGCTGCGCAGCAGGGTGCGCAGGTCATAGCCCTGGCTGGCAAACAGGCACAGGTAGAGCTGGCCCTCGGTGGACAGGCGCGCCCGGTTGCAGTCGTGGCAGAAGGCCTGGGTCACGCTGCTGATCACGCCCACCTCGCCCAGCGCCGGGTCGTACTGGCCTGCCGCATTGGCATAGCCCCAGCGCTCGGCGGTTTCGCCGGGGCTGCTCGGGTCCAGTTGCACCAGCGGCAGTTCGGCGCGCAGGCGCTCGATGAGCTCGGCCGAGGGCAGCACTTCGTCCATGCGCCAGCCGTTGGTGGCCCCTACGTCCATGTATTCGATAAAGCGCAGCGTGGTGCCCGAGCCGCGAAAGTGCCGCGCCATGGGCAGGATTTCATGGTCGTTGGTGCCGCGCTTGACCACCATGTTGACCTTGATGTGCGACAGGCCCGCGGCATGTGCGGCCTCGATGCCCGCCAGCACATCGGCCACCGGAAAATCCACATCGTTCATGCGGCGAAACACCGCATCCTGAAGGCCGTCGAGGCTCACGGTCACGCGGTTGAGCCCCGCGTCCTTCAAGGCCTGCGCCTTGCGGGCCAGCAGCGATCCGTTGGTGGTGAGGGTCAGGTCGGGCGCGGTGCCATCCACGGTGCGAAGCTGCGCCAGTTGGGCAACCAGTTCTTCCAGGCCCTTGCGCAGCAGGGGCTCGCCACCCGTGAGGCGGATTTTGCGCACGCCGTGCGCCAGAAACAGCCGCGCCAGCCGCGTGATCTCTTCAAAGCTCAGCAGCGCGCTGTGTGGCAAGTAGGGGTAGTCTTTGTCGAAAACTTCCTTGGGCATGCAGTAGTTGCAGCGGAAGTTGCAGCGATCGGTCACGCTGATGCGCAGGTCGCGCAGCGGGCGGCCGCGCGTGTCCGTCAGCAGCCCGGTAGGTGCCGCAGCCTGGTCAGGCACCCTGGCCGGCCGCGAGGCCAGGCGCTCATCCACCAGAGGGATGACGCGTTCAGCCATGGCGGGGCTCAAGGGTGGGGGCAAGAGGCTGCATGCGGAGCATTTTCTCACTCTGGCCAGCGAAGGTTTTGGGGATGTCCACACTCGCGGCGCGGCGGTGGGCCCCGACCGGGGCCCGGCTCACACGCAGCGTGCGCCGTCCACCTCGATGCATGCGCCGCTGATGAAGGCGGCCTCGTCGCTGGCCAGATAGAGGG
>JBKCTS010000433.1:0-1317 GCA_046318695.1 Acidovorax sp. | reverse complement strand
GATTTGGCTGGCAGCCCATCGGCCCGCGCCGTCAAGCGCATTGAGGACGTGCGCGTGCTGCGCACCGCGCAGTTCCCGGAAGACGCAGGCCCCATGGCCCATCCGGTGCGGCCCGACAGCTACGTCGAGATCAACAACTTCTACACCGTCACCATCTATGAAAAGGGTGCCGAGGTCGTACGCATGCAGCACAACCTGGTGGGCCGCGAAGGCTTTGCCAAGGGCATGAAGCTGTACCTCGCACGCCATGACGGACAGGCTGTGACGTGCGACGACTTCGTGCAGGCCATGGCGGATGCAAACCCGAGCAGCGCCATCACGCAACACCTGGCACAGTTCAAGCGCTGGTATAGCCAGGCAGGCACCCCACGGGTGCAGGCCGTGGGCCACTACGACGCGGCCACACGCTGCTATGCGCTCACGCTGTCGCAAAGCTGCGCCGCCACACCGGGCCAGCCGGACAAGCAGCCGTTTGTGATCCCGATGGAACTGGGACTGATTGACGCCACCACGGGCGCTGCCCTGCCCTTGCACCTGGCGGGTGCAGGCAGTGACGACTCGGCGTCCACCGTCACTTCGCGGGTGGTCGTCCTCACTGAAACATCGCAGACCCTCACCTTCACTGGCATCCACGCCGAGCCGGTGCCGTCACTGCTGCGCGACTTCAGCGCCCCCGTCGTCCTGGATATCGACTACAGCGACGACCAGTTGCTCACGCTACTGGCACACGACACCGACGCCTTCAACCGCTGGGAGGCCGCCCAACGACTGGCGCTCCGATTTGCTATCAATAGCATAGCTAACAATTCAATCCCAGCAAGCGCGACAGGCGTTTCTGATCGAAACATTCTCCCGAATGCCTACGTGGAAGCCCTGCGCGCCGTGCTGCGCAACCCGGCCCTGGATGCAGCGTTCAAGGAACTGGTCCTCACCCTGCCCTCGGAAACCTACATGGCCGAGCAGCTTGACGTGGTCGACCCACAGCGCATCCATCGCGTGCGAGAAGCCATGCGCGCGCAGCTCGCGCTGGCATTGCAACCCGACTGGGAGTGGGCATGGTCGCAGAACCACGACACGGGCGGCTACAGCCCTGACCCGGTGTCCAGCGGCCGCCGCGCTCTGAGCGGCCTGGCGCTGCACATGCTGTGCATCGCGGCCCAAGCCAGGAACGACGTCGTATGGCCGGGCAAGGCATTCCAGCGCTTCAAGGACGCCGGTAACATGACCGACCGTTTCAACGCGCTCACGGCCTTGGTGTCCAGCGGCAGCGAACTCGCCGGGCCCGCGCTGGCGCGCTTTCATGCGCTGTTCAAGGAT
>JBKCTS010000432.1:0-1118 GCA_046318695.1 Acidovorax sp. | reverse complement strand
TCGTGACCCTGTGCGGCGGCGTGCCGCTGCGCGGGCAGATGCTGAGCCTGGAGCACGGCGCGCACATCGTGGTGGGCACGCCCGGCCGGGTGATGGACCACCTGGAGCGCCAGCATCTCACCCTGGAAGCGCTGAACACCTTGGTGCTCGACGAAGCCGACCGCATGCTGGACATGGGCTTCTTTGACGACATTGCCACCGTGGCACGCCAGTGCCCCAAAGAGCGCCAGACCCTGCTTTTTTCGGCCACCTACCCCGATGGCATCGCCAAGCTGGCCGCCCAGTTCATGAAAAGCCCAGAGCAGATCACGGTGCAGGCCCAGCATGCCGAGGGCAAGATCGAGCAGCGCTGGTACGAGGTGAAAAACAGCGAGCGCCTGCATGCCGTGTCGCAGCTGCTGGGCCACTTCCGGCCTGATTCATCGATTGCCTTTTGCAACACCAAGCAGCAGTGCCGCGACCTGGTGGCCGTGCTGCAGGCGCAGGGCTTTAGCGCGCTGGCGCTGTATGGCGAGCTTGAGCAGCGCGAGCGCGATCAGGTGCTGGTGCAGTTTGCCAACAAGAGCTGCTCGGTGCTGGTGGCCACCGACGTGGCGGCGCGCGGCCTGGACATTGCCAACCTGGCCGCCGTGATCAACGTGGACGTGACGCCCGACCCCGAAGTGCACATCCACCGCATCGGCCGCACGGGCCGCGGCGATGCCGAGGGCCTTGCGCTGAACCTGGCCAGCATGGACGAGATGGGCCACGTGGGCAAGATCGAGCAGTTGCAGGGCCGCGAATCGCGCTGGTTCCCGCTGGCCGGGCTCACGCCCACCGGCGGCGGGCCACTGGTGCCGCCCATGGTCACCCTCCAGATCATCGGTGGGCGCAAGGAAAAGATCCGCGCGGGCGACGTGCTGGGCGCGCTGACCGGCGACATGGGCTACACCCGCGAGCAGGTGGGCAAGATCAACGTCAACGACTTTTCCACCTACGTGGCGGTGGACCGCGCCATCGGCGCGCAGGCCGTGCAGCGCCTGAACCAGGGCCGCGTCAAGGGCAAGGCCGTGAAGGCCCGGCTGGTGACCGCAGACGGCCGGTTTGACTGAACGCCTGAACCCCCTGAGCGCCTGAAG
>JBKCTS010000431.1:0-8055 GCA_046318695.1 Acidovorax sp. | reverse complement strand
GTGCCGCACTGCTGGCCGCCATGCTCACGGTGACGCTGGTGGCCACCTTTGCGGCGTCGGCCATGTGGCAGCAGTGGCGCGCGGTTGAGGTCGAAACCGCCGAGCGCGGCCGCGTGCAGTCGGCATGGATCCTGATCGGCGCGCTCGACTGGTCGCGCCTGATTCTGCGCGAAGACGGGCGGGCAGGCGGCGCCGACCACCTGGCCGAGCCCTGGGCGGTGCCGCTGCAAGAAGCCCGGCTGTCCACATTCCTCGCGGCTGACCGCAACGTATCGCAAGTGGACGATGCCAGCACCGACACCACCGAGGCATTCCTGTCGGGGCAGATCACGGACATGCAGGGGCGGCTGAACGTCACCAACCTGGTCCAGGGCGGGCAGGTCCAGCCGGTGGCGCTGCAGCAGTTCAACCGCCTGTTCGAACGGCTGAGCCTGCCTTCGCAGCAGTTGGCTGGGCTGGTCGAATCACTGCGCCAGACGCAGGCCACCGCCGGTGGAGACGGCAGCGCTGCGCCGCTAATGCCCGCCCGCGTATCGCAACTGGTGTGGCTGGGGCTGCCGCAGGCCACGGTGGATGCGCTGGCGCCGCATGTGTCGCTGCTGCCCAGTGCCACCCCGGTGAACCTGAACACGGCAGGCATTGATGTGCTGTTGGCCGCCATCGAAGGGCTGGATGTGGCCAGCGCCCAGCGCATCGTGCAGATCCGCGAATCGCGCCATTTCCGCTCCATCGCCGACATGCGCGAGCAGCTCGGCACGAGCATGAAACTCGATGATTCCGCCCACACCGTCGCCTCGGCCTATTTTGAGGTGCGCGGACGCCTGCGGCTCGGTGATGTCATGGTGGACGAACGCTCCCTGGTCCACCGGGTGGGCATGGATGTGACCACGGTGTGGCGCGAACGCGGCGCATTTGACCGCCCGGCACCCGGCGCCGCTGCCGCGCTGTCACGCTGACGCGGCGCGACGGGCACATCCCCCTAAAATGGCTCGCAAAACGCGTTCATGAGCACCCTCATCCTCTTTTTGCCGCCCACCCTGCCTGGGCCGGCGACCGCCTACAGCTTCACGTTGACGGCCAATGGCCATGTTGCCATCCGTCACGACAGCGCTCCCGCCGCCCTGCTGCCTGAGCCCACCCGCCCCGGCGGCGAAGTGGTGGCCGTGGTGCCCGCGCGTGCGCTGTCGTGGCAGCGCGTGCGGCTGCCGCCCGGACTGCCCACCGGCCCCGGGCACCAGACGCCGCGCCTGCGCCTGGCTCTGGAGGGCCTGCTGGAAGACCGCGTGCTCGACGATGCCGCGCAACTGCACTTTTCGCTGCAACCCGAGCCCGCGGGCGACGGCCCCGTGTGGGTGGCCGTCTGCGACCGGGCCTGGCTGCGCGAACACCTGCAGGCGCTGGAGGCCGCAGGCCGCCGCGTGACGCGCGTCGTGCCTGAGTTTGCGCCCGGCCCCACCCACAGCGGGGGCGCAGAACTGTGCGCCCTGGGCACCCCTGACGAACCGTATCTGGTCATCACCGGCCAGGGGGCCGAGCTGGGCGTGACGGTGATGCCGCTGACGCCCATGGCCCTCACACTGGTGCGCCTGGGCGCTGTCGGCAACAACAGCGTGCCGGGCACTGATGAGCAGGGCCCCCCGCCAGTGCTGCGCGCCGAGCCTGCCGTGGCGGCGCTGGCCGAACGCACGCTGGGCCAGCGCGTGGCGCTGCACACCGCCAGCCAGCGCGCGCTGGATGCGGCCCGCAGCGACTGGGACCTGGCGCAGTTCGACCTGGCCAGCAGCGGGCGCACACGCGCCCTGCGCAAGGTCGGCACCACAGCCAGCGCCCTGCTCAATGCACCCCAATGGCGTGCGGCCCGATGGGGCGCCGCCCTGCTGGTGGCGGCCCAGGTGATCGGGCTCAATGCCTGGGCCTGGCAGGAGCGGCAATCGCTGGCGGCCAAGCAGGCCAGTGTGCGCGGCATGCTGACGCAAACCTTCCCACAGGTGAAGGTGGTGGTCGATGCCCCGGTGCAGATGGAACGCGAGCTGGCCTTGCTGCGGCAGGCCGCCGGTAGCGTGTCGGCACGCGATCTGGAGCCCATGCTGGCCGCTGCGGGGGCAGCCCTGCCCGATGGCCGACTGCCGACGGGCGTCGAATACACCCCGGGTGAGCTGCGCCTGCGCGGCATGGATCTGAATACCGACGAACAAGCGGCGCTGCTGGCGCGGCTGCAAGCGGCGGGGTACCAGGCACGGCCCGAAGACGGCGGCCTTTTGCTTCGCATGGAGGCAAACCCATGACGCAGAGCACCCAGGCTTTCGCACTCAGCGCCACCCTGCAGGCCCGCTGGAAGGCCCTGGCCCCGCGTGAACAAAGCCTGGTGCTGGCCGCGGGCGCGGTCGTGGCACTGGCCGTGCTGTGGTGGGTGGCCCTGGCCCCCGCCCTGGCCACGCTGCGCGCAGCCCCCGCACGCCATGCGGAGCTCGACACGCAGGTGCAGCGCATGCTGGCCTTGCAGGCCGAGGCGCAGCAGTTGCAGTCGGCTCCGCGCAGCAACCCCGCAGATTCGGTGGGCACGCTGCGTGCAGCGATCACCCAGCGGCTCGGGACCACGGGCCAGCTCAACGTGGTGGGCGACCGTGTGACGATCGTCCTCAAGGGCGCGCCCGCAGATGGACTGGCCCAGTGGCTGGCGCAAGCGCGCAGCAACGCGCATGCGTCGCCCGTCGAGGCACGGCTGCTACGCAGCACCACTGCGGCGTCCCCTGCGACCGCAGGCGCGGCCGGTGCCGCCACGGCAGGCGCAGCGCCCCCTGGCGCGCCACGCTGGGATGGAACGCTGGTGCTGGCCCTGCCAGCCGGGCGCTGAAAGCCGGGCAGCCATCGGCCAATACCCCCTGACCCTCTCGACACCTGTTACCGACACCCTCCATCCGTGGCACGCAGCACCCGCAACCGCCCCGCCTCGAACAGCATGCCCCGCACTGCGTGGGCCTGGGCCGTCGCGGGCGTTGTGCTGGGCGGCATCCCGGCCATGGTGGCCTTTGCGCCCGCAGCCTGGCTCACAGGCCAGGTCGCGCGCGCCACGGGCGGGCAGGTGCAGCTGCTGCAGCCTCGCGGCACGGTCTGGTCGGGCTCGGCCCAACTGCTGCTGACCGGTGGCGCAGCCAGCCAGGACCAGGCCGCCCTGCCCGGCCGCGTGCAATGGCAGTTGCGCCCGGGCTGGACCGGCCTGCGTGCCCACCTGCAGGCGTCTTGCTGCACGCCGCTGCCGCTGCAGGTGGCGGTGCAGCCGCGCTGGGGCGGCGCCAGCGTTGCTGTGTCGGACGGCCAGAGCCAGTGGCCCGCAGCGCTGCTGTCGGGCCTGGGCACGCCATGGAACACCCTGCAGCTGCAGGGGCAACTGGTGCTGCAAACGACCGGGCTGACGGCCACCTGGGCTGCCGGCCGCATGGCGCTGGCAGGCCAGGCGCAGCTCGATGCACGCGGCATGTCCACCCGGCTGAGCACCCTGCGGCCCATCGGCAGCTACCGGCTGGCCCTGCAGGGCGGCGAGGTGCCGGGCATCACACTGACCACGCTCGAAGGCCAATTGCTCTTGAGCGGCACGGGCCAGTGGGTGGGCAACCGCCTGCGCTTTGCGGGCGAGGCCAGCGCCGCCACCCCCGAGCGCGAGGCCGCGCTGGCGAATTTGTTGAACATCATCGGACGGCGCAGCGGCGCGCGCTCCATCATCACCGTGGGCTGAACCTATGACCTTCCTGTTTTCACCACGCCTGACGTTTGCTATTAAATCAATAGCTGCAAGCGCTTTACTGACGTGCGCGACTGGCCATATTGGTGCTCAAACTGCCGTCAACACCAGCACGGGCAGCGTCCGCTCGGGCGAGCCGGTCACGCTCAACTTTGCCAATGCCGAGATCGAAGCCGTGGCCCGCACCATGGCCACCATCACCGGGCGCAACGTGGTGGTGGACCCGCGCGTGCGGGGCCAGCTCAACCTGGTCACCGAGCGGCCGGTGACGCCCGCCGGCGCCTTCCAGCAGTTTCTGGCGGCACTGCGTTTGCAGGGGTTCACGGTGGTGGAATCCGCGGGCCTCTACAAAGTGGTGCCCGAGGCCGACGCAAAGCTGCAGGGCGGCAGTGTGAGCGTGGTGCAGGGCAGCGCGGGCAGCGCGCCCGCGGGTGGGCAGATCGTCACACAAATCTTCAAGCTCAACTTTGAAAACGCGGCCAACCTGGTGCCGGTGCTGCGCCCGCTGATCAGCCCCAACAACACCATCAACGTGAACCCCGGCAACAACTCGCTGGTGATCACCGACTACGCCGACAACCTGCAGCGCCTGGCGCGCATCGTGGCGGCGATGGATGTCTCCAACGCGAGCGATGTAGAGGTGATTCCGCTGCGCAATGCGGTGGCCGCCGATCTGGCGCCGCTGGTGGCCCGCCTGATCGACGGCGCTGGCAGCGCGGCGGCGCCTGCTGTTGCAGGCCAGGCAGACACATCCTTCAAGACCACGCTGATTGCCGAGCCGCGCAGCAACTCACTGATCCTGCGCGCCGCCAACCCGGCCCGCGTGGCCCAGGTGCGCGCCCTGGTGGACCGGCTTGACCAGCCCCCCGTGCCCGGCAGCAGCGCATCCAGCGGCAACATCCATGTGGTGTATCTCAAAAATGCCGACGCCACCAAGCTGGCCACCACCCTGCGCGCCGCGATGGCGGCCATGGGCGGTGGCAGCAGTGGCGGGGCTGCCTCGGGCGGCAGCAGCCCTGCGGCGGCCCCGGGCGGCAGCCTGGGCGGTGGCCTGGGGGGCAGCAGCATGCTTGGCGGCAGCGGCCAGTCCTTCGGCAACGTCGGGCTCAGTGCCACCGCCAGCACGGGAGGCTCTGGTGGCGGCAACAGCAACCAGCCTTCCACGGGCGGGCAGATCCAGGCCGACCCCACCACCAACTCCCTGATCATCACGGCCCCGGAGCCACTGTTCCGCCAGTTGCGCGCGGTGATCGACAAGCTCGATGGCCGCCGCGCGCAGGTGCTGGTCGAGAGCCTGATCGTCGAGGTCTCGGCCAGCAAGCTGGCCGAGTTCGGCATCCAGTGGCAGGGCGTGCTGGGCAAGCAAGGCGACGGCACCATTGGCGTGATCGGCACCAACTCGGGCCTGGCCGGGACCAACATCATCGGGCTGACCTCGGCGATTGCCAGCGGCCGCGCCACCAGCGTCGCGGGTGCCGCCGGGCGGCTGGGGGCAGGGCTCAACCTGGGGCTGGCACCGCGGGTCAACGGGCAGTACTACCTGGGTGCGCTGGCCAACTTCCTGCAAAACAGCGGCGACGCCAACGTGCTGTCCACCCCCAACCTGATGACGCTGGACAACGAGGAAGCGCGCATCGTGATCGGCAACAACGTGCCGTTTGTCACGGGCTCGTATGCCAACACGGGCGGTGGCAACAACCTCAACCCCTTCACCACGGTGGAACGCAAGGACGTGGGCCTGATGCTCAAGGTGCGGCCGCAGATCAGCGAGAACGGCACGGTGAAGATGTCGATCTACCAGGAGGTCTCCAAGATCGACGGCAACACCCTGAGCAACGCAAATGGCCCCACCACCAGCAAGCGATCCATCGAGTCCAACGTGGTGGTCGATGACGGGGCCATCATCGTGATTGGCGGCCTGCTGGAAGACAGCTACCAGCAGGGCCAGGACAAGGTGCCGGTGATGGGCGACCTGCCCCTGGTGGGCCCCCTGTTTCGCAGTGAAAACCGCTCCCGCACCAAGACCAACCTGATGGTGTTCCTGCGCCCGATCGTGGTGCGCGACAACGCCACCAGCGACGCGCTGATGGTGGACCGCTACGAGGCCATCCGTGCGCTGCAGCAGGTCACCCAGCCACCGTCGAGCGCGGTGATGGGCACGGTCAACGCAGTGCCGGTGCTGCCCGCACTGCCCCCGCGCCCAGGCGCCGCGGCTGGACAAGCCCAACCCCAGCCGCCAGCAACCCCGGCCGCGCCCGTGCCGCAGCCCATGCAGCAACTCGCTCCGGCGACGCTGCCGCAGTCCGCGCCCGCGCCAGTGCCCCAAGGCGTGCCGCAAAGCAGCGCAGCACCCGACCTGCCCACCCCGGTCAGCGCGACAAGCCCGGCGACCCCGGCCCCGCAGTACTTCGTCAACCTCGGCGTATTCGGCAAGGACGCCCGGGCACGATCTGCCATGGCCAAGCTGCGCGACATGGCACTGCCCGTGTCCACGCAGTCGGTGGAAACCAACCGCGGCGCGCTCACCCGCGTGCGCGTGGGCCCCTACGCCAGCCTGGAAGCCGCAGAGGCCGCTGCCGCCGCAGTGCGCGCGCAATCGCTGAGCGCCACGGTATCGCCCCAGGCGCTCTGACCGACCCCTTCACCGACCTGCCCCATGCGCCATCCCCTGCCCTACGCCTTTGCCCGCACGGCCCAGATGCTGCTGGAGGACGACGGCCACCAGTTGGTGCTGTGGCATGGCCCGCAGCCGGACGCGGGTGCGCTGTCCGAAGTGCTGCGCAAGCACCCGGTCCGGCAGATGGTGCCGCTGGAAGCCACGGCCCTGGCCCAGCGCATCAGCGCCGCGTATTCGCACAGCGAATCGAGCGCCGCCACCGTGGTGAGCGAGGTCGAGAGCGATGCCGACCTCTCGCGCATGATGCAGGAGCTGCCCGAGGTGGAGGACCTGCTCGAATCCGCCGGCGATGCCCCCATCATCCGCATGCTCAACGCGCTGCTCACCCAGGCCGCGCGCGATGGCGCGAGCGACATCCACATCGAGCCCTACGAGCGCAGCAGCGCGGTGCGCTTCCGCGTCGACGGCTCGCTGCGCGAGGTGGTGCAGCCCTACTAGGCGCTGCACGCAGCCCTGATCTCGCGCCTGAAGATCATGGCCGACCTCGATATCAGTGAAAAGCGCCTGCCACAGGACGGCCGCATCAGCCTGCGCCTGGGCACCCGCGCCATCGATGTGCGGGTGTCCACCCTGCCCAGCGCCCACGGCGAACGCGCGGTGCTGCGCCTGCTGGACAAGAGCGAAAGCAAGCTCAGCCTGGAGGCCGTGGGCATGCAGGGCCAAACACTCTCGCGCTGTGAAGGACTCATCGGCCAGCCGCACGGCATCATCCTGGTCACCGGGCCCACGGGCTCGGGCAAGACGACCACGCTGTATGCGGCGCTGGGGCGGCTCGATGCCACGCGCAACAACATCATGACGGTGGAAGACCCGATTGAATACGAGCTGCCCGGCGTGGGCCAAACCCAGGTCAACAGCAAGATCGATCTGACATTTGCCAAGGCCCTGCGCGCCATCCTGCGCCAGGACCCGGACATCATCATGATCGGCGAAATCCGTGATTACGAAACAGCCCAGATCGCCATCCAGGCCTCGCTCACCGGCCACCTGGTGCTGGCCACGCTGCACACCAACGACGCGGCCAGCGCGGTCACGCGGCTGACCGACATGGGCGTGGAGCCGTTCCTGCTGTCATCGTCCCTGCTGGGGGTGCTGGCCCAGCGACTGGTGCGCAAGTATTGTGGGCACTGCCGGGGCAAGGGTTGTGACCATTGCGGCCACACGGGCTACACCGGCCGCACCGGCGTGTTCGAGTTGCTGGTGACCAACGACACCATCCGCGCGCAGATCCACAACCAGGCCGCCGAGGCAGACATCCGCGCCGCAGCCCTTGCAGGGGGCATGGCCTTGATGCGCGACGACGGCGAACGCCTGATTGCAGCGGGCATCACCAGCCGCGAAGAAGTGGTGCGCGTGACGCGCGACTGATGCGACCTTGCCCCCCGGAAAAACCGCGTTCCCAGCTCCTGACCAAAAATACCGGATTCGGCTGACGGACAGCAACTCCACCTTTGCGCAGCCCCGGGCCTTCGCTCTGCCCCACTCCAGGAGCCTGTCGGACTTGGACGTCGTCGGCTGCAAATCGACCCCAGCGGTCCATTGTTCACCGCCTTTTTGCCCCATAGCGCGGCCAGGGGGCTGCAAATTCGGCAAAACCTGTCCTCGCTGGGGCCGATTCTCGCTTTCGACGCTCCAAGTC
>JBKCTS010000430.1:0-7112 GCA_046318695.1 Acidovorax sp. | reverse complement strand
CTATTCCGAGAACAATAGTAAAATTTTCATGTTCAGCCGGGCGGTCACGTTCCAGTCGATGTTACGCACGTCATCGTGCGTCTCGTATTAGAGAAGGTCGGACAGGTCCAGGCCACTGACCCGCATCAGCGTGCGGTAGTCGCCCTGGAGCAGCCCATCCAGCACGCGGATCACCTTCCATTCCAGTTCGCGCAACAGTCTGTCGGCCTGACCTGGCAGGGTGGGCAGAGGCCGGGGCAAGTGGCCCGGCGCTGACCGACCGGCCGGGGTTGACGCCGGGTGTGCAGGTGGCGGCTGGACGTTGCTCATGGGAGTTGCGCTGGTGCGGGCGTGCGTCTTGCCTCAGGCGGCCTGGCGCTCATGGTGCAACGGGCGCGCTGGAGGTGCCACCTTGGCCATGATGCGGGTGATGAGGGCATCGGCATCCAGCCCTTCGGACAGCGCTTCGTACGATAGCGCAATCCGGTGGCGCAGTACATCGGCAGCCAGGTCGGTCATGTCTTCGGGCAGCACGTAGCTGCGTCCGCGCAGCATGGCCAGCGCCTGCGCGCCTTCGGCCAGGGCAATGGTGGCGCGGGGGCTGGCGCCGCAGCTGATATGACCCGCCATTTCCTTCAAGCCGTGGCGGGCTGGGTCGCGGGTCGCTGCCACCAGCTTCACGGCGTACTGCAGTAGCGACGGGTCCACGTACACGGTGCGGCACTCGGCCTGCAGTGCAGCCAGTTGCGCCGTGGTGGCCACCGGCAGCACCTGCACGGGCGGGTCCAGCGCCCGCTGGGCAATCACGAACTCTTCCTCCTCGCTGGGGTAGCCCAGCAGCACCTTCATCATGAAACGGTCAACCTGGGCCTCGGGCAGGGCGTAGGTGCCTTCGGTTTCGATGGGGTTTTGCGTGGCCATCACGAGAAAAGGCTCGGGCACTTTGTGCGTCTCGCCGGCAATCGTCACCTGGCGCTCCTGCATCACCTCCAGCAGCGCGCTTTGCACCTTGGCGGGTGCGCGGTTGATTTCATCGGCCAGCAGCAGGTTGGTGAACACCGGGCCCAGTGAGGTGCTGAACTCGCCTGTCTTTTGGTTGTACATGCGCGTTCCCACCAGATCGGCAGGCACCAGGTCAGGCGTGAACTGGATGCGCTTGAAGCTGCCCTGAACGGTGCTGGCCAGTGTCTTTACGGTCAGCGTCTTGGCAAGTCCCGGCACGCCTTCGACCAGCAGGTGGCCTTGCGCCAGCATGGCCACCATCACGCGCTCCAGAAAGCGGTCTTGCCCGACCACGACGCGCTTGACCTCGTAGAGCACCTGTTCCATCAGGGTGGCCGTGGTGGCGCTGCTTGAGCCCGACAGGCTCCCGGGCGGGGTTGGTTCCATGGTGTGTGTCCTAGGTGGATGGATGTGGTGCATCAGAACGGAGACATGCCCACGGCCGAAGCCGCGTTTTCGATCGGCACGGCAAAGGCGATACCCAAAAACGTACGGGCTGGCGTGGGGTTGAGGATGGCCGTGACAATCCCAACCACTTCGCCATCGAGCGTGACCAGCGGCCCGCCCGAGTTTCCAGGGTTGGCCGCGGCGTCAAACTGGATGAGGTTTTTCAGCTGGCTCTTGCCTTCTGGCGAAGTGAATTCTCGCTCTAGCCCCGACACCACCCCGGCTGATGCCGAAGGCCCGATACCGAATGGAAACCCCACGGAGACCACATGGTCACCTGGCCTCAGGCCCTGTGTCGATCGCAGTGCGGCTGCCTGCAGGTCGTCTGGCACCTTGTGAACCCTGAGCACCGCCAGGTCGGTCTCAGGCTGTGCTCCAGTGATGCTGGCCGTGGTCTCAAGCCCGTCATGGAAGGTCACGGTAATGCGCTCGACCCCCGAGACCACATGCAGGTTGGTCAAAATGATGCCTTTGTCGACGATCACCACGCCGGTGCCCACGCTGCGCTCGACATCGTCTTTGCCATTTTTTCCGCGGGTGAAGCCCGCGACCCGAACAACGGAAGGCGCCACAGTTTCGACGGCACGTGCCACGGCCGATGGGGGCACCGTCTCCTGAAGGGTGCGCATCACCGCTGCGTCGATGTCCTTTTGGGTGATGGCACGGGACGCCGGCGGAAACCGCAACCATGCGCTCGCCACCAGCAGGATCGTCAGCAGCAGGAAGGCCGCCCATAGCACCCTGATCTGGCTCCGTGAAATCACGATGCCTGGAGGATCAACGGCGTGGGGCGGTGCGGCAACATCGTCGCCACCGTTGGCGGTTGAGACAGTGCCGGCGGCGTGTGCCACCGGAGCTTCCGCAGGCTTTGACCGGGCACGGTCATGGCCGAGACGTGAACTGCTGTAAAGAGCGGGCCGGGGCATCCTGTCACCTTCAGTTACCACGCCACGACTGGACGCGACACTTGACGGTAGCACGGATCGGTGCCTCCTGCACGGGGCGTGACATCCTGAGGCATGATTCCAGCATGAACCCGGTCTGGATCGATACCCACTGCCATCTGGATGCGTCTGAATTTGATGCCGACCGCGACGCCGTCCGGCAGGCCGCCACCGCGGCGGGGGTGGCGCACTGCGTGCTGCCTGCGGTGGAGCGGGGCAACTGGCATGCGGTTGAGGCGCTGGCCCACCGGTACGGAGATAGCTACGCGCTCGGCATACATCCCTTGTTCACCGGGCGGGCGCAGGAGGAAGACATCGAGATGCTCTGCCAGGCGCTGAGTGACCGTCGCGACGACCCCAGGCTGGTCGCAGTCGGCGAAATCGGACTCGACGGTTTTGTGCCGGGCCTCAGTCTGGAGCGCCAGGAATGGTTTTACCGCGCTCAGCTCAAGCTGGCACGCCAGTTTGACCTGCCGGTCATCCTGCACGTGCGCCGGTCGGTGGACCGAGTCCTCAAGGGCCTTCGCGAACTGGCGGTGACGGGTGGGATTGCCCATGCATTCAACGGAAGTCTTCAGCAGGCTGAGGCCTTCACGGCCTTGGGCTTCAAGCTCGGGTTTGGAGGGGCGGCCACCCACGATCGCGCATTGCAGCTGCGCGGGCTCGCGGCCGGATTGCCGCCAGACGCGTTGGTCATGGAAACCGATGCGCCCGATATCCAGCCCCACTGGCTGTATGTCACTGCGGCCCAGCGCGCGGCTGGCCAATCACAGCGGCGCAATACACCCGGCGAGTTGCCGCGCATCGCGCATGTCATCGCCGGTCTTCGTCAGGTTGATGAAACCGAGTGGGCGGCCACCGTGTGGCGCAATTGCATCGCCGCGCTGCCACGGCTTGCCGGTTTGCTGCCTGCAGGTGGAGTCGACTTGGCCGCCGACAGGAGAGGCTTGTGATGGCATGGGTCGCCCACCGCCTCCGGTCAGAACCTTGGTCATGGTGCTGGGAGGTTTCCCCGGGACGGTAACGCTGGCCTTTGTGCCCGTTGCCCATCGCTGCGCGCCGTTGCACACAAAAGATGTGAAGGCGTCCGGCATCATGCTGCCGTCCGGGCTGGCATGCATGGAGTCCCAGCCCCGCAAAGCGCAGTTTCTGGCTCCCGGAAATCCATTAAGCTGCCCTCTACCAGCGCGGCCATTGCAGCCTTGAGCTTTGCGCGTAAATTTGCCGCCTCGAAGGACTGCCGAATGCGGCATGGATTGGCCTGATGACTCGAAAAAATACAGCCCCGGCAGCACGATTGCCCGAAGTCAGCGTTTCCGACGATGGCGAGGTGCGCCACCTGCATCTGGGCACGCCCTGGGTGCAGGGTTCCATGCGCGTGGCTGAGCCTTTTGCACTGGAACTGGAGTACGTGCAGCGCATGATGGCCTGGCTGCTGTTTGCGGATCCGGCCACCGTTTCAAAGGGCCATGCCATGCAGTTGGGGCTGGGTGCGGGCGCGATTACCAAGTTTTGCCACAAGAAACTGCGCCTGTGCGCCACCGCCATAGAAGTCAACCCACAGGTGGTGGCGGTTTGCCGGCAGTGGTTCAAGTTGCCGCCCGATGGCGCCAAGCTGCGCGTGGTCCTCGCCGATGCAGCCGAAGAAATTCGCAACCCCATGTGGCAGGGCACCGTGGATGCGCTGGCCGTGGATCTGTACGACCATGAGGCCGCCGCCCCGGTGCTGGACAGCCCCGCCTTCTATGCGGACTGCCGGGCGCTGCTGTCGGAAAACGGTTGCATGACCGTCAACCTCTTTGGGCGCTCGTCGAGCTTTGACCGCAGCCTTCAGAGCATGGCCGTGGCCTTTGGTCTGGAGGCTTTGTGGGCCTTCAAACCCACCCGTGAGGGTAATACAGTGGTGCTTGCTCAGCGAACCCCGTCGCGGCCCAAGCGTACCGATCTGGTGCAGCGCGCCGCAGACATTGAACTGCGGTGGGGCTTGCCGGCAGCCAAATGGCTGCGTGTCTTCAAACCCGTGGTCGCATGAGTTGCGCGGCCCAGAACAACAGGTTTTTCTCATGAACGCATCACCCGCAGATACTGGCTCGCGTGACTCGGCCACAGCCCACATCGGGCCGCTGGATTGGCGTCACATTGTCAAGTGGCTGGCAGACGATCGCGTCATAACGCGTGATGAGGCGCAGCGCACCATTGCGCGATGCTCAAGGGCAGAGAGCTCCCAGCATGCCCTGGTGCGACTCGCCAATGTGGCGATGGAGCGCATCAGCGACGGTAAGCCGCTTGACATCGAAGCCCTGACAGAGTACCTGGCGCAGCGCTCGGGTCTGCCTTATCTTCGGATCGATCCGCTCAAGGTGGATGTGGGAAGGGTCGCCGACACGATGAGCGCTGTCTACGCAGAGCGGCACAAGGTGTTGCCCGTGCAGGTGACCGCCAAGGAGGTCGTCGTTGCGACCGCCGAGCCCTTCGTGGAAGACTGGGTGGCTGAGGTCGAACGCCAGTCTCGCCGAACGGTTCGGCGCGTATTGGCCAACCCGGTCGATATCCACCGGTTCACCGGCGAGTTCTTCGCTTTGGCCAAGTCGGTGCGGGCGGCGCAAAAGGCGGGGGGCAACGCCGGCGGTAGCAGCTTTGAACAGCGGGTGGAGTTGGGCAAAACAAACAAGCAGCTCGACGCAAACGACCAGGGCGTGGTCAGAGTGGTGGACTGGCTGTGGCAATACGCGTTCGACCAACGCGCAAGTGACATTCATCTGGAACCGCGCCGCGAGCAGGGCGTGATCCGATTTCGGATTGATGGCGTGCTGCATCCGGTCTACCAAATGCCGATGGGTGTGCACAACGCCATGGTGTCGCGCATCAAGTTGCTGGGCCGTATCGATGTGGTGGAAAAGCGCCGGCCTCAGGATGGTCGCATCAAGACGCGCAATCAGCGCGGCGACGAGGTGGAAATGCGATTGTCCACGCTACCCACTGCGTTTGGCGAGAAGATGGTCATGCGCATTTTCGATCCCGACAATGCCGTCAAGGATCTTGACGCACTGGGCTTTTCGCAACACGACGCCCAGCGCTGGGAGGGCCTGGTCAACAGACCGCATGGCATCGTCCTGGTTACCGGGCCCACGGGTTCGGGTAAGACCACAACGCTTTACTCCACACTCAAGCGTGTCGCCACGGAGGAGGTGAATGTCAGCACGGTGGAAGACCCCATCGAGATGATCGAGGCAAGTTTCAACCAGACCCAGGTGCAACCGCAGCTGGACTTCAACTTTGCCGAGGGCCTGCGCGCGCTGATGCGGCAGGACCCTGATGTCATCATGGTCGGCGAGATCCGGGACCTGGAGACTGCGGATATGGCAATCCAGGCGGCCCTGACGGGACACCTGGTGTTCTCCACCTTGCACACCAACGACGCACCCAGCGCTGTGACCAGACTGATGGAGCTGGGTGTGCCCTCCTACCTGATCAATGCGACCTTGCTGGGCGTACTGGCGCAGCGCCTGGTCCGCACGCTGTGCAAGGACTGCAAACAAAAGGACGAATCCACGAACCGCGAGACGCTGGCCGAGGTCGTCAAGCCGTGGAAAATCAATGGCGCCTACCAGCCCTACAAGCCCGTAGGCTGTGTGGAGTGCCGTATGAGTGGCTTTCGCGGGCGCATGGGCCTGTACGAACTGCTGACCGTGAGCGAAGCCCTCAAGGACAAGATCACGCAGAGCCCTTCCATCGGAGTGCTGCGCCGCCAGGCCGTGACAGACGGAATGCGCCCGCTTCGCCTAGCGGGTGCGCTGCGTGTTGCAGAAGGGTTGACCACCCTTGAAGAGGTGGTCTCCGCCACGCCCCCGCTCGAATAGCGGTCAGGAAAGCAGCTGCGCCCTGACGCATTGAACGGCCCTTGGTGTGTGGTAGCTGGACACCGTCAGGTCGACCTGTGGCCAGTTGTAGGTGGAATCCACATTGGTGCGTGGCGGTTCCAATAGGACAATCGCTCTACTGAAATTTCTCTCGAAGGAGACAGTTTGTGAAAATAAAAAGCCAAAAAGACTTTGTTTCCGGTCTGATGTTCATGGGTGTCGGGATGGCGTTTGCTTGGGGCGCGACCACCTACAGCTTAGGCACGGGCGCCCGCATGGGCCCTGGGTACTTTCCGCTGCTGCTGGGAATCTTGCTGGCCATCATCGGTGCGGTCATTACCTTCAAGGCTCTGACGGTGGAAACGCAGGATGGCGAAAAGATCGGTAAATGGGCCTTGAAGCCGCTGTTTTTCATCCTGGTGGCCAACTTCGCTTTCGGCATCCTCTTGGGCGGCTTGCCAAGCCTGGGGATCCCAGCCATGGGCCTCATCGTTGGCATCTATGCGCTGACGTTTATTGCCAGCCTTGCGGGCAACGAGTTCCATGCCAAGAGCGTATTCGTGCTGGCAACCGTGCTGGCCATTGGCAGTTATGTGGCATTCGTCTGGGCGCTCAAGCTGCAGTTCCCTGTGTGGCCAAGTTTCATCACAGGTTGAGCAGGAGCACCGGCCATGGAATTATTTGACAACCTTGCACTCGGTTTCGGCGTTGCGTTCACGTTCCAAAACCTGATTTATTGTTTCGTCGGCTGTCTGCTGGGAACATTGATTGGTGTCCTGCCTGGGATTGGCCCCGTGGCCACGATTGCCATGCTGCTGCCGGCTACTTATGCTCTGCCACCCGTGGCCGCGCTCATCATGCTGGCGGGCATCTACTATGG
>JBKCTS010000429.1:0-14342 GCA_046318695.1 Acidovorax sp. | reverse complement strand
TGGCATCGGCCCCATCGAAGACATCCCGGCCGCACTGCGCTACGCCGGGCTCAAGAGCGACGACATCGGCTGGTACGAATTGAACGAGGCGTTTGCGGCCCAGTCGCTGGCAGTGATCAACACCCTGGGCCTGAACCCTGCAAACGTGAACCCGATGGGCGGCGCGATCGCGCTGGGCCACCCCCTGGGCGCGACCGGCGCCATCCGTGCGGCCACGGTGGTGCATGCGCTGCGCCGCCACAAGCTCAAGTACGGCATGGTCACCATGTGTGTTGGCACAGGCCAGGGCGCTGCCGGCATCATCGAGGCCCTGTGACTGGCTCCTGGGCAAGGACGTTCCGTTTCCTGCGCCCCGGAGGATGGGGTGGGGGGCATGGCCTTGTATCGGCCTTCGACAAGCTCAGGCTGAACGGGCTGGGGGAGTGCGCACCCAGCGGCCCGCAAAACGCCCGCGAGCCTTCACCCCACCCGTTCGGGCTGAGCTTGTCGAAGCCAGGGCTCCTTCCCCGCCCGCGTTGTCTTTTCAAACCATTGCGGTCCGCCCTCCGTGCAAGGACGCAGACATCAAACCACCCAGGCGCTTTTGTGCGATCCGCTCCGCAGTCACTCGGACGACGCCCTGTCGCTGTGTTTCGCGGCACACTGGTGGCATGACTTCATCCATTCATCCCTTAGACCAGGCGCTTGCGCTCACATCAGCCTCGCCCGGTCACTACACGGGCCAGCCCCATGCTGGTTACTGGAACATGGTGGGCCCCTTTGGCGGGGTGACGGCCGCTACCCTGCTGCGCGCGGTGCTGGAGCATCCCGACCTGCTCGGTGAGCCCCTGTCGCTCACCGTCAACTACGCCGGCGCCCTGGCTGCCGGGCCGTTCACCGTGCAGGCGACGCCAGTGCGTACCAACCGTTCCACCCAGCACTGGACGCTGTCGGTGCTGCAGGCCGATGCCGTCGGCGCACCGGTGGTGACCACAACCGCAACCGCGGTAACGGCATTGCGCCGTGACACCTGGAGCGCGGGCGATGTGCCCATGCCGCCCGTGCCGGGGCCGGCCGACCACCCTGCCATCCCGCCCGCTTTAGGTGTGGAATGGCTCAGCCGCTACGAAATGCGGCCTGTGACTGGTGCCATTCCGCGGCAGTGGGACGGCACGGGGGACCACAGCCTCACGCAGCTATGGATGCGCGATGCGCCCCCGCGCCCGCTGGACTTTTGCGCCCTGACCGCGTTGGCTGATGTGTTCTTTCCCCGCGTGTGGCTGCGTCGCGCGCAGCGCGTGCCCGCAGGTACCGTGTCGATCACCGTGTACTTTCATGCCAGCAGCGCGCAGCTGCAGGCCACGGGCATGGGCTATCTGCTGGGCCAGGCCCGCGGGCAGGAGTTTCGCAACGGTTTTTTTGACCAGAGCGCGCAACTGTGGAACGAAGCAGGCACCATGCTGGCCACCAGTCACCAGATCGTCTATTACAAAGAATGAGCATGGCCCGCCGCCTTTTGCGGGCGCGCCGGGCCCACACTGGCCACTTCGCTGAGCGAACCCACTTCACCCACTGACCACCATGACCCAAGCCACCAGCACCACTACGCACGACATCCTCGTCCATACCGAAGCAGGGGTGACCACCATCACCTTCAACCGCGTGGACAAGAAGAACTCCATCACCCGCGACATGTACGCCGCCATGGCCGATGCACTGGTGGCGGCCCAAGACGACGCCGCAGTGCGGGTGGTGGTGTTCCAGGGCGACGTGGCGATTTTCAGCGCGGGCAACGACATTGGCGACTTTTTGCAGCAGCCGCCCGCCTCGCAGGATGCGCCCGTGTTCCGCTTCCTGCGCGGCATTGCAGCGTTTCCCAAGCCCGTGATCGCGTCGGTCTGCGGCCCGGCCGTTGGCATCGGCACCACCATGCTTTTTCATTGCGACCTGGTCTATGCAGGCGACAACGCCGCGTTTTCCATGCCCTTCGTCAATCTGGGCCTGTGCCCCGAGGCCGCATCGAGCCTGCTGGTGCCCCAGATGATGGGCTACCACCGCGCAGCCGAAGCCTTGTTGCTGGGCGAGCCTTTCATGGCCGAAGCCGCACTGGAAGTGGGCCTGGTCAACCGCGTGGTGCCACCCACCGAGTGCAACGCCGTGGCGCAGGCCCAAGCCCGCAAGCTGGCATCCAAGCCCTTGTCATCGCTGATCGAGACCAAGCGCTTGATGAAGGCGGGCCAGCAGGCCAGGGTGCTGGAGGTGATGGCGCAAGAGGGCGAGAGCTTTGGGCGCATGTTGCGCGAGCCTGCCGCACGGGAAGCGTTCTCAGCGTTTATGGAAAAGAGAAAGCCCGATTTCAGCAAAAGCTGAATTCGGGCAGCCGCGTCAGCGGCGTGGACTGCGAAGCAGGCCGATGAACTTTCGTTAAAAGAGAAAGCCCGATTTCAGCAAAAGCTGAAATCGGGCCGCTGCGCGAGCAGCGAGGTCGCGAAGCGAACTGGTGGATCTTTCGGCAAAAGAGAAAACCTGATTTCAGCAAAAGCTGAAATCAGGCAGCTGCGTGAGCAGCGTGGACTGCGAAGCAGGCCGAGGGGCTTTCGGCAAAAGAGAAAGCCCGTTTTCAGCATTTTGCGCAATGCGCAGCGAGCTGAAATGGTGGCACTTCCTTGCGTATTGATCGCGCGACGATCCATATGCAAGGAAGATGAGGTCTGCATCATTGGCCGGTCAAGGTGTCGTCCGACCACTGATCGCGGTTGATGGATGAGCGTTGGCCATCGCCCCGCCGTGGATGTAGCCCAAGAAGCAAAAAGCCGCCCGAAGGCGGCTTGGGCGGGGCGGGCCTGTCGGTTCACGCACCAACCGGGAGGTCACCCGCCAACGTGCCTCAGGGCTTCACGTAGTCGGACACCACTTTCCACTTGCCGTCCTGAATCTGCGAGAGCCGCGAAAGATCGCTGCCCAGGCGCTTTTGCGGGCCGTAGGTGGCCTGCGCGCTGCCGAACATGTCGGGCGGAATGACCATGGTGTCCATCGCCTTGATGAAGCTTTCGGTGGTGAGGTTGTTGCCTGCCTTTTGTGCAGCCTTGATGAAGGAGTCGATGGCGCTGTAGCCATACACAGAGAACACGGTCGGGTCGTCGTTGAACTTGGTCTTGTACTTGTTGGCCCAGAAGCGGATCGGCTGGCTGGCCTCGTCCAGATAGGGGTGCTGCACCGTCATGGTGGCGTACAGGCCGTCCATGGGCTTGCCGCCCAGCTTGTGGATCAGGTCGGTATAGGCGGCGCTGGAGCCCAGGAAGGTGGGGTTAAAACCCGTCTTGCGCGACTCGCCAATGGTGCCGATGGTCTCGCGGATGATGGTGCCCAGTATGACGAAATCGCATTCGGAGGACTTCATCTTGGCCACCTGTGACGAGAAGTCGGTCGCACCGCGCTTGTAGGAGGTCTTCTCGGTGAAATCCATGCCCATCGTTTTCAGCGCTGCCTCGCCACCGCGCATCACCTCCAGGCCAAACTCGTCGTCCTGGTAGATGGTGCAGATTTTCTTGGCACCCTTTTCCTTGATGAGCTTGGGCGCGGCCAGGCGGATCTGGTCGTAATAGGTGGCGGCGAACGAGTACTTGAGCTTGTGGAAGGGCTCGTACATTTCGCGCGCAGCCGTCACAGGAAAGAAGTTGATGACGTTCTTGCTGAACTGCACCGGCATGGCGGCCAGGTTTTGCGCTGTGCCCAGGTGGCCGATCATCATGAAGATCTTGTCCTGATTCACCAGCTTTTGCGCGGCCAGCACGGCTTTCTTGGGGTCGTAGCCGGAGTCTTCCACCTTGAGCTCGAGCTTGCGCCCGTTGACGCCCCCTTGCTCGTTGGCCTCGTCCACGCGCAGCATCATGCCCAGCCGGATCTGCTTGCCAAAGCCCGCCAGCGGGCCCGACAAGTCCTGGATGGAGCCCAGCGTGATGGTGTCCTTGCTCACGCCCTGGCTGGGCTGCGCCTGCGCGGCACTGCCGGCCATGGCCATGAGGGCCAGTGCGGCGATGTGGTGAAACTTCATGGCACGTCTCCTTCGGTTGGTTCGCAATACGGTCACCCGTTATAGACCGATGCCCCGGGGTGGGGCACCAGCACTTTCCCTATCTCTGGCGGCGCGGGCGCCGGGGGCGCGCGCTGGCTTCGACAGGCTCAGCCCGAACGGTCGCAGTGCCTGTCTCTGCGCGCGGTGCTTACCGCCGCCCGTTCAGCCTGAGCCTGTCGAAGGCTGCAACCCGCCTACCGGTACATCGCCTCGATCTGCGGCGCGTACTTTTGCTGCACCAGCTTGCGCTTGAGCTTCATGGTCGGGGTGAGTTCTTCGTCCTCCGCCGTGAGCTGTGTGTCCAGCAGGAAGAACCGCTTGATCTGCTCGGCGCGTGCAAACTTGGCATTCACGCGGTCGATTTCGGCCTGGATCAGTTCCTGCACCTCGCGCGTGCGGGTCAGGCTGGCGTAGTTGGAGAACGGCACATCATGGTCTTGCGCGAACTTCTCCACGTTTTCCTGGTCGATCATGATGATCACCGTCAGATACGGCAGCTTGTCGCCAATCACCACCGCATCGGTTACGTAGGGGCTGAACTTGAGCTCGTTTTCCAGCTCGCTGGGCGTGATGTTCTTGCCGCCAGCGGTGATGATGATGTCCTTCATGCGGTCGGTGATGCGCAGGTAGCCATCCGCGTCGATCACGCCCACATCGCCCGTGTGCAGCCAGCCGTCGGCATCGATGGCTTCGGCCGTTTTTTCTGGCAGGTTGAGGTAGCCCTTGAACACGTTGGGCCCGCGCACCAGGATCTCCCCCGTGGCGGGGTCGACGCGCACCTCGTTGAAGCTGGCGGCTGGGCCGATGGAGCCGGGCTTGATGCGCGTGGCGGGCACGCCGGTGGAGGCTCCGCAGGTCTCCGTCATGCCCCACACCTCCAGCATGGGCAGGCCCAGCGCCAGGTACCACCGCACCAGGTCGGGTGAGATGGGCGCCGCACCGGTGACGAGAAAACGCGAGCGATGGATGCCGATGAGTTTGCGCACGTTGTTGAGCGCCAGCAAGCGCGCCAGCATGAACTGCGCCTTGAGCCAGCCGCCCACCGGCTGGCCCGCCAGCACCAGATCTGCAATGCGCGTGCCCACGCCAATGGACCACGCATACGCCGCCTGTTGCAGGCGGGTCGATTCTTTCAGAGTGATCATCACGCCCGAATAGAACTTCTCCCACACCCGGGGCACCGCGGTGAACACGGTGGGCGCGATCTCGCGCACGTTCTCGGGCACGGTGTCGGGGTTTTCCACAAAGTTAAGCTTGGCCCCGGTGTAGAGCGAAAAGTACTCGCCGCCCATGCGCTCGGCAATGTGGCACAGGGGCAAAAAGCACATCGTCTCGTCGGCCTCGCTGCGCGAAATCAGAGTGTTGTAGCCCCGCACGGTGTAGGTGATGGCTCCGTGTGTGTGCATGGCGCCCTTGGGCTTGCCGGTTGTGCCCGAGGTATAGACCAGGATGGCCAAGTCGTCGGGGCGGCAGGCCTGCACGCGGCGCATGAGGGCGTCGGGGTTGTGCTGATTCCAGGCGCGGCCCAGTTCGCGCAGCGCCGCCAGGCCGATGACGCCGGGGTCGTTCAGGCCGCGCAGGCCTTCCATGTTGAACACCACGATCTTGCGCAGCAGCGGCAGGGCATCGCGTACCTCCAGCGCCTTGTCCAACTGTTCGTCGTCTTCCACGAACAGCACGGTGGTACGGGAGTCTTCGCCCAGGTACTGCACCTGCGCCGCTGCATCGGTGGGGTAGATGCCGTTGGACACGCCGCCACAGCTGAGCACGGCCAGGTCGGCCAGCACCCATTCGATCTTGGTGCTGGACAGGATGGAGGTGCATTCACCGGGCTCCAACCCGAGCGACATCAGGCCGCCCGCGATCTCGCGCACGGCCTCGGCGGTCTGGTTCCAGGTCCAGCTTTTCCAGATGCCCAGCTCCTTTTGGCGCATCCATACCTTGGGGCCGCGGGCTTGCACCGCGTTCCAGAACATGGCGGGGATGGTGTCGCCCGCCAGCACGTCGGTGCTGCAAGGCTGGATGTGTGAGAGATCCCAAAGATTGGACATATGCGCGTTATCTCCAGGTCTTTTTCTTCTTCCAGCGCCGTTCACCCCGCACGCCTTCGTCCTTCATGCCCAGGTAAAACTCCTTGATGTCGTCTTTCTCGCGCAGGCGCTCGCAGCTGTCTTCCATCACGATGCGGCCGTTTTCCAGCACGTAGCCGTAGTCCGATGCGTTCAGGGCCATGTTGGCGTTTTGCTCCACGAGCAAGATGGTGGTGCCGCGCTCGCGGTTGATGCGCACCACGATCTCGAAGATTTCCTTGGTGAGTTTTGGAGACAGGCCCAGGCTGGGTTCATCGAGCAGGATGAGTTCGGGGTTGGCCATCAGCGCGCGGGAGATGGCCAGCATCTGCTGCTGCCCTCCCGAGAGCAGACCCGCATCCTGTGCGGCGCGCTCGCGCAGGATGGGAAAGTAGCCGAACACCGTCTCGATGTCGCGCGCCACGGCATCACCGTCACGGCGGGTGTAGGCGCCCATCAGCAGGTTGTCGCGCACCGACAGCAGCGGGAACACCTCGCGCCCTTCGGGCACATGCATGAGGCCGCGGCGCACGATGGCCGCGGGGTCGTTGGCGGTGATGTCCTCGCCCTTGAATTCGACCGTGCCCTTGCGCGGGTCGATGATGCCGGAGATGGTCTTGAGGATGGTGGTCTTGCCCGCGCCGTTGCTGCCCAGCACGGCGGCAATCTCGCCACGGCGCACCTGCAGGCTCACGCCGCGAATGGCCTTGATGGGGCCATAGGCGCTTTCCACGTTTTGCAGCCGCAGCATGGGCGTTTCGTCGTTGGCTGCGCTTGGTGCGCCCTGGGCCGTGGTCATGGCGGTCATGCGGCGGCCCTCGCTGGCTTGCTGCCTGGCGGGCGGCGCAGGTTGCTCACGTCGTCGATGGTGCCCAGGTACGCCTCGACCACGCCCGGGTGCGTTTGCACTTCGCGCGGCGTACCCATGGCCACCAGCTCGCCCTGGTTCATGGCCAGCACGCGGTCAGACACCTTGGACACCAGCGACATGTCGTGTTCGACCATCAGCACCGTGATGCCCAGGTCGTGCTGGATGTCCTGGATCCAGAAGGCCATGTCGTCGGTTTCTTCCACGTTCAGGCCCGAAGAGGGTTCATCGAGCAGCAGCAGCTGCGGCTCAGTGCACAACGCGCGGGCCAGTTCCACCACCTTGCGCACGCCGTAGGGCAGGCCTGCCACCATGGTGTCGCGGTAGTGCTGCAGGTCGAGGAATTCGATGATCTCCTCGGCCTTCTCGCGGGCCCGTATCTCGGCTTTGCGCACCTTGCCGGTGAAGAACATGTCGGCCCACAGGCCCGTTTCGCGGCGTGTGTGGCGGCCGATCAGCAGGTTGTGCAGCACGCTGGCGTGTTCGAACAGCTCGATGTTCTGGAAGGTGCGCGCAATGCCAAGGCCCGCCACCTTGTGGGGCGGCAGGTCGGTCAGGGGCAGCATGGAGCCGCCAGGGGGGGCGTAGGCAATGGTGCCCTGGGTGGGGGTGTAGATGCGGCTGATCAGGTTGAATACCGTGGTCTTGCCCGCACCGTTGGGGCCGATGAGGGTGAACACCTCGCCACGCCGCACATCGAACGACACGTTGTTGACCGCCAGCACGCCGCCAAAGCGCACGCTGAGGTTTTGGGCGCTGAGCAAGATTTCGTCAGTCATTGGTGCAGCCATTGGGATCATTTCACGGGTCCATCGCGTTGAACGCCGTTTGCAGCCTTCGCGACTGGCGTGACCGAGGCCAGTGCCCCCGCGCAAGGGCCGCCCAGCCGCGCATGCGGCGCTTCGCTTGCGTGTGCTGGGGGTGCTCCCCTCCCGAATCGCGCAGCGAGGCGAGAGCGGGGGAAGGCGCGAAGCGACTCAGGGGGTGCTTCATGTTTCATTTCAAGCGGTCAGATTTCTGGAATGATTTCTGCCGCTTGAACATGCCCTTGCGGTAGAACGGAAACATCTGCAGCCAGGTGCGTACCTTGAGCCAGCGGCCATACAGCCCCATGGGTTCGAACACAACAAACGCAATCAGCACCGTGCCGTACACCACCGCCTGCAGGCCGGGCGCCTGGCCGATGGCGGCGGGCAGGAAATCTTTGGACAGCGAAATCATCTGCGGCATCGAGATGAGGAAGATGGCCCCCAGAAAAGCGCCATGCACCGAGCCCAGTCCGCCGATCACGATCATCAGGAGCAGGTCGATGGACTGCAGGATGTTGAACTGGTCGGGCGAGATGAACTGAAGCTTGTGGGCATACAGCGCGCCGCCCACCCCCGCCAGCGCGGCCGACAGCGAGAACGACAGGGTCTTGTAGTAAGCCAGGTGGATGCCCATGCTCTGCGCCGAGATTTCCGAGTCGCGGATGGCCACGAAGGCCCGGCCCGTGGGCGAGCGCAGCAGGTTCAGGATGCCCAGCGTGGACACCACTGTGATCACCAGGCACAGAAAGTAAAACGAGGCCGTCGAGTCGAACGAGTAGCCAAAGATCTGCGGCGGCACCAGGTGCTTGCCCGAGTTGCCGCCCGTGACGGACTCCCAGCGCGCAAACACTTCTTCGACGATGAAGCCGAATGACAGCGTGGCCATGCCCAGGTAGATCCCCTTGACGCGCAGTGCGGGCAGGCCCACCACCACGCCCACGGCAGCCGACAGGCCCGCGGCGCAGGCCAGCGACAGCATGAACGGCCAGCCCATGCCCGTGAGCACCGCCTGCGTATACGCCCCGACCCCGAGGAACGCGGCATGGCCCAGCGAGAACTGCCCGGTGAAGCCCGCCAGCAGCATCAGCCCCAGCCCTACGATGGAGTAGATGAGCACAAACGTGAGCTGCGCCAGCCAGTATTCGGGCGCGACCCACGGGGCAGCCAGCAGCGCCAGGCACAGCAGGCTGTACCAGAAAATGTGCCCGCCATGCTTGGCCAGGCGGATATCTTGCTCGTAGCTGGTCTTGAAGATGAATCGCATGGGGTCACACCTTCTTGCGCAGTTTTTCGCCAAACAGGCCGTTTGGTTTGACCATCAGCATGACCAGTACCACGATGTACGCAGCGGTGTCCTTGAAGCCATCGGGCAGGTAAAAGCCCGACAGCGATTCGACGATGCCGATCACCAGCCCGCCGACGATTGCACCGGGCAGGCTGCCAAAGCCGCCCACCACGGCAGCCGGGAAGGCCTTGAGGCCGATGAGCCCCATGTTGGCGTGCACAAACGTGATGGGTGCCAGCAGCAGGCCTGCCACAGCGGCCACCGCAGCCGCCAGGCCCCAGGCCAGGCCGTTGAGGCGCTGCACCGGTATGCCCATGTAGTAGGCAGCCAGTTGGTTTTGCGACGAGGCCTGCATCGCAATGCCGAGCTTGCTGTAGCGGAACATGGCAAAGAGCAACAGGCACAGCACGGCCGTGGCGCCAATCACCACCAGTTGTTCGGCACTGAGCACCAGCGCGCCCAGGCGCAGTGACATGTCCTTGTAGGGCACGGGCAGCGTATGCGTGTCGGTGCCGATGTTGGGCACCATGGTGATGAGGCCGCGCAGCACGTAGCCGATGCCAATGGTGAGCATGACGATGGAGAACGCTGGCTGGCCGAGGATGGGGCGGATCACCGCGCGCTCCAGCACGTTGCCGAAGACCCCCATGGCCACGATGCTGGCCAGCACCGCGATCCAGAAGGGAAAGCCAAGCACCGTCATGAGCGCCAGACCACAAAACGCGCCCAGCATCATCAGCTCGCCCTGCGCAAAGCTCACGGTCTCGGTGGCCTTGTAGATGAGCACGAACCCCAGCGCGATCAACCCGTAGATGCATCCCTGGGCGATACCGCTGATCAACAGTTGCAGAAATTGCACCCTGGCTCCCTGGAAAAGATGGACTACGTCCGGTCGATGTTGCGTGGGCCTGGTGGGTGCCGCACTCGGGGCTTACCCTGAGCGACCGGGCGTCGAAGGCTCACGGATATTGAACGAGCATGCGGGTCGGCGCAATCAGGGTTGCAGCGGATCTCGGCACCGCGCGCCGTGGGGTCTTTGGCGCGTTGAGCGTGGCAGTGCGGGCCGGGACTGCCCCCCCCGTCCGCCCAGTCTGGGCAGCCGCAGGGCAGAGCGTTGGATCTGGTTTTAAGACAAAATGGCCCATCGCGCTTGTTACGGCTATGTATTTTGCTATCAAAATAAAAGCATCTTGCGCTGGCGCTGCCTGAGCCTGCGGCGCTTGCACGGACCCCCATGAGCAAACCCATCCCCTCTACCGCCACGCCCGCCAAGCCTTTCGAGCCCGAGTTCATCGCAGGGCTCAAGTCCATTTTTGAGGAGAAGATCGTCTTCAATCAGGTGCTGGGCCTGACGATCACCGGTCTGGGCCACGACAGTGCGGTGGGCCGTATCGTGATGAAGCCCGAGCTGGTGGGCCACTACGGCCACAACCGCATCCACGGCGGAGTGATCAGCGCGGGGCTGGACGCCATGGGAGGCCTCGCGGTGATGGCAGCGATTGGCGCCAGGCACATGGATGAATCGCCCGAGCAGCGGCTGCACCGTTTCGGCAAGCTGGGCCCGATCGATTTGCGCATCGACTACCTGCGCCCCGGCATTGGCACGCATTTTGAGCTGCGCGCCACGGTACTGCGCCTGGGCTCGCGCGTGGCCTCCACCCGGATGGAGTTTTCGGGGCCCGACGGGGCCCTCATGTCCACCGGGGCGGGGGCCTACATCGTCTCGTAGCGGCGCGCGGGTCGCTCGCGGCGGGGGCTGCGCGCGCCGGATCGGCGCGAGTGCTTGCACCCAGGCGTGCGCAGTCGCAGCGCGGCTCAGGCGTCTTGAGCGTTGTGGCGGGGCACCGGTCGCGGCCGGCCTTGCTCATCAATGGCTACGTAGGTCAGCCGCGCCTCGGTCACCTTCACATAGCGGCCCTGGTCCGAAAAGCGCTCGGCAAACACCTCCACCTGCACGGTGACCGAGGTGTTGCCCACCCGCGTGATCGACGAAAAGAACGACAGGATGTCGCCCACGCGCACGGGCTGTTTGAACACGAATTCATTGACCGCCACCGTGGCCATGCGGCCCTGCACATAGCGCGCAGGCAGCACCGAGCCTGCCAGGTCGACCTGCGCCATCACCCAGCCGCCAAAAATGTCGCCGTTGCTATTGGTATCGGCGGGCATGGGGATCACTTTGAGCACCAGCTCTTTGTCGGTGGGCAATGCGGAGGGCGGCGGGCTGAAAACGGCAGACATGGGCACAATCTCGGGTTGGGGCAGGGCAGGGCGGCGCTTGGGGGTTCACACAGTGTTCGCCAGGCCACCGGCCATGGCACTTCCCCAAAACCACCAGGCTCCAGCCAGGTCGGTCACACTAAAGTTAACTTCGGAATTGTCCCTCATGCGCCACCTTGGCGAAGCCACCCCGCCTGCGGCTGCAGGCACTGCCAATGCGGCACGTTCGTCCGACTGGGCTACGCTGGGGCGCCTGTTGCCCTACCTGTGGCAATACAAGTGGCGCGTGGTTGCAGCCCTGGTGTTCATGGTGGGGGCCAAGCTGGCCAATGTGGGCGTGCCTGTGCTGCTCAAGACACTGGTGGACGCCATGAACTTCAAGCCGGGCGACGCTGCCGCGCTGATCGTGGTGCCGGTGGGCCTGCTGGTTGCGTACGGCGCGCTGCGGCTGTCCACCTCGGTGTTCACGGAGTTGCGCGAGCTGGTGTTTGCCAAGGCCACGCAGGGCGCGGCGCGCTCGATTGCGCTGCAAACCTTTCAGCATCTGCACGCGCTCAGCCTGCGTTTTCACCTGGAGCGGCAGACCGGCGGGATGACGCGCGACATCGAGCGCGGCGTGCGCGGTATCGAGTCCCTGATCTCGTTTTCGCTGTTCAACGTGTTTGCCACGCTGATCGAGGTGGTTCTGGTGCTGAGCGTGCTGGGCGTCAAATTCGATATGTGGTTTGCCTGGATCACCCTGGGTGCGCTGGTGCTGTACATCGCCTACACCGTGCTGGTGACCGAGTGGCGCACCAAGTTCCGCCGCGAGGCCAACGAGTTCGATTCGGCCGCCCACACCAAGGCCGTGGACTCGCTGCTGAACTACGAGACAGTGAAGTACTTCAACAACGAAGACTTCGAGGCCCGCCGCTACGACGCCAGCCTGGAGCGGCTGCGCCTGGCGCGCCTGAAGAGCCAGACCACGCTGTCGATGCTCAACACCGGCCAGCAGCTCATCATTACCGTGGGCCTGGTGGCCATGTTGTGGCGTGCCACGCAGGGCGTGGTCGATGGCAGCATGACGCTGGGTGATCTGGTCATGGTCAACGCCTTCATGATCCAGCTGTACATCCCGCTCAACTTCTTGGGCGTGATCTACCGCGAGATCAAGCAAAGCCTGACCGACCTGGACAAGATGTTCACCCTGATGGACAAGGAGCGCGAGGTGGCCGACCTGCCCGGCGCTCAGCCACTCGCGGGCCTGGACCAGCCCACCGTGCGGTTCGAGGACGTGTACTTTGCCTACGACACGGCCAACGCCGCGGCGCGCCCCATCCTGCAGGGCATCAGCTTTGAGATACCGGCTGGCAAGACCGTGGCGGTGGTGGGGCCCTCGGGCTCGGGCAAGTCCACGCTGGCGCGGCTGCTGTTTCGCTTTTATGACCCGCAGCGCGGTCGGATCACGATCGCTGGCCAGGCGGTCGGGAGCGTGACCCAGGCCAGCCTGCGCCAGGCCATCGGCATCGTGCCGCAGGACACCGTGCTTTTTAATGACACCGTGGCCTACAACATTGCCTATGGCCGCACCGGCGCCACGCAGGCCGAGGTGGAGGCCGCGGCCAGGTCGGCGCGCATCCACGACTTCATCGCTTCCACGCCCAAGGGCTACGAGACCACCGTGGGCGAGCGGGGGCTCAAGCTCTCGGGCGGCGAAAAGCAGCGCGTGGCCATTGCACGCACCCTGCTCAAGAACCCGCCCATCCTCATCTTTGACGAGGCCACCAGCGCCCTCGATTCGGCCAACGAACGCGCCATCCAGGCCGAACTACAAGGCGTGGCGCAGAACAAGACCACGCTGGTGATTGCGCACCGCCTGTCCACCGTGGTGGACGCCCACGAGATTCTGGTGATGGATGCGGGCCGCATCATCGAACGCGGCACCCATGCGCAGCTGTTGGCCCAGGGCGGGCGCTACGCCAGCATGTGGGCGCTGCAGCAAAGTGATGACCCTCCTGAGTCGCCTGCGCCACCGTCCCCCTGACCGGAACCATGCCCGCACGGCAGGCCCTGGCGGGGCTGCGGGCGCGGGGCCGCGCTGGTTGTGTACGCTGTTCGGGGCGCTGGGGGCGGCGGTACGCTGCCCCATGCACCGCACAGCGCTGTGTGTCCATCCACTGCATTGACCCATGAAGCCCGTCCTGCTTGCCCTGTCATTTCTTTCAGAAGAACACCGCGCCCAGGTGGCGTACACGTTTGATGTCATCTATGCCCCCGATGCCGCGCAGGCCAGTGCCGCCATTGCACAGCATGGCAGCCGGGTGCGCGTTGTGCTCACCATCGGGGCCACGGGCCTGTCGCCCGCGCAGATCGACGCGCTGCCTGCCCTCACGCTGATCTGCGTGCTGGGCGCAGGGTACGAGAACGTTGCCGTTGACCACGCCAAGGCCCGTGGCATCGTGGTGGCCACCGGCGCGGGCACCAACGACGACTGCGTGGCCGACCACACCTGGGGCCTGCTGATTGCCGCGCAGCGCCGCATCTTGTCGCTGGACAAGGCCACACGCGCAGGCATCTGGCGCACGGCGCTGCCGCTGCCGCCCAATCTGTCACACAAGCGGCTGGGCATCCTTGGCCTGGGCACCATCGGCAAGAAGATCGCGCAGCGCGCATTGGGCTTTGAGATCGAGGTGGGCTACCACAACCGCAGCGCGCGCACCGACGTGCCGTACCGCTACTTTGCTGATGTGGCCGCGCTGGCCGGGTGGGCAGACTTTCTTGTCATCGCCACGCCGGGCGGCCCGGGCACCAGACACCTGGTCCACGCTGCCGTGCTGGATGCGCTGGGCCCGCGCGGCGTGGTGGTCAACATTGCGCGTGGCAGCGTCATCGACACCGCCGCCCTGGCTGCCGCCCTGCGCGAAGGCCGCATCGCTGCCGCGGGCCTGGATGTGTATGAAAGCGAGCCCGCGCCCCCGGCTGAGCTGCTGGACCTGGATAACGTGGTGCTCACGCCCCATGTGGCGGGCTGGTCGCCCGAGGCGGTGCAACACTCGGT
>JBKCTS010000428.1:0-6245 GCA_046318695.1 Acidovorax sp. | reverse complement strand
TCTCGTCGCTGTCGCCTCGCAGGACGGTGGAAGATTTCGTGGGGGAGGGGCTGAGGGTGCACGAACCCGCGCTGGGCCCGGCCGATCGGCGCTCCCGCGTCGAAGCCGCGCTGGCCGAAGTAGGCCTGACCGAGGCCCAGTACCCGCGTCTGCTGGCCCGCTACCCGCACGAGTTTTCTGGCGGGCAGCGGCAGCGTCTGGCCATTGCGCGCGCCCTCATCGTGCAGCCGCAAGTGCTGGTGCTCGATGAGCCAACCAGTGCGCTGGACGTCACCATCCAGCAACAGGTGCTGGGGCTGCTGCAACGCCTGCAGCGCGAAAAAGGCCTGAGCTACCTGCTCATCACCCACGACGTTCAGGTCATCCGCGCCATGGCGCACGATGTGCTGGTGATGAAAGATGGCGAGGTGGTGGAAAGCGGAACCGTCGCCCAGGTTCTGGATGCGCCCAGTCACCCGTACACCCAGCGGCTGGTGCTTGCAGCGGGAGTGTTGGGCTGATTTTGAGCATTAAATAAGTCGGTTACGCTCGTCGAGTAAGACCTTGTAGCTATCGAAATAATAGCATTTGGCGTTTGCAGATGCCTGTCACCGTGCAACCCCCAGGCTCGCCCAATGGTGGAGACCGGATGTCTGCACTAGAAACGGTGGTCAAGTATTCTCGTGCTGGCCCGCAATAGGATCTCCATTGCCTGCGCTCGGGCACCGGCTGCCAGGCCAAGTTGGTCGCACGGGATGGCTGGTTGGGTCTGTCTTGCGCTTCGGCGTTCATGATGTTTGGCATTCACTTGAAAAATGTTTTTTGCGGCACCCGCCAGCAGCTTTCCGGTTGGGTGGCAGTTTCATTGGCGGGTTTGCTGTGTCTGGGCGGTGGGCCCGCTGCCGCAACCCAGCCAGCGCGCGGTGCCGACCCATTGGCCCAAGGCATGTCCGCGCGCGTGCTGGCCTGCACTGCCTGCCACGGCAAAGAAGGCCGCGCCACGCAAGACGGGTACTTCCCGCGTATCGCTGGCAAGCCAGCCGGCTATCTGGCGAACCAGTTGATCAACTTTCGCGATGGGCGGCGCAGCTACCCGCAAATGACGTACCTGATCGAGCACCTGACCGATGCCTACCTTCAGGAGATGGCCGCGCACTTTGCGGCACTGGAGCTGCCCTATGCACCGCCCCCAGCCCCCCAGGCCCCGGCGGCCACCCTGGAGCGCGGGCGTCTGCTGGTGCAGCGGGGCGACGCCAGCCTTGAGGTGCCTGCGTGTGTGTCTTGCCATGGCGCGGCCATGACGGGTGTGCAGCCGTTCATTCCCGGCTTGCTGGGTTTGCCGCGCGACTACCTCAACAGCCAGTTGGGCGCATGGAAGACCGGCCAGCGGCGTGCCCAGGCACCGGACTGCATGGCCGCCATCGCGCGCAAGCTCTCCCCGGACGACGTGAGTGCCCTGTCTGCGTGGCTGGCTTCGCAGCCCGTTGCAGGCAGCGGAAAACCGGCGGCAGCCCTGCCAGCGCCCCTGCCCATGCCGTGTGGCGGCGTGATGGCCGTGCCGGTGTCACCAGCGACCCCGGGCACGCCCGCCCCGGCATTGCAACGCTGAGGATATGGCTGCCATGAAACCTGTCGTCTGGATTATTTCGGCCGCCCTGGCCGCCCTGGGCGTGGCGGCGGCAGCCCTGTTGTCACTCAACCTGCGCGGCGAAGCGGCTCTGCCTGCCTCGGAAACCCTGGAGTTCAGCCCGGCCCTGGCGGTGCGCGGTGAGTATCTGGCGCGCGTGGGCAACTGCATGGCCTGCCATACCACCCAGGGCGGGGCTCCGTACGCGGGAGGGCGGGGCATCGAAACGCCTTTCGGTGTGGTGCACAGCTCCAACCTGACGCCTGACGCTGTCAACGGCATCGGTGCCTGGACCTCGGCCGAGTTCTGGCGCGCCATGCACCATGGGCGCAGCAAGGATGGGCGGCTGCTGTACCCGGCGTTCCCGTATCCCAACTACACCCACGTCACGCGCGAGGATTCGGATGCCATCTTCGCCCACCTCAAGACCGTGTCGCCCGCAGCCGAGCCGAACCGCCCGCATGCGCTGCGCTTCCCGTACAGCACGCAGGCGGCGCTGGCCGTGTGGCGGGCCCTTTTCTTCGCGCCGGGCGCTGCCCAGCCCGATCCCATCAAAAGTGCCGAATGGAACCGTGGCGCGTACCTGGTCAACGGGCTGGGGCACTGCACCGCCTGCCACACCCCGCGCAATGCCCTGGGCGCGACCTCGGACGCCATGGCTTTCACGGGAGGGCTGATACCGGTTCAGAACTGGTACGCCCCCGCGCTGAACGCAGCGGCCGAGGCCGCGGTTCGCGACTGGCCAACCGACGACGTGGTGGCCTTGCTCAAGAGCGGTGTGGCCCCGCAGGGTTCGGTGCTCGGTCCCATGGCCGAGGTGGTGTTTCGCAGCACGCAATACCTCAGTGATGCCGATGCCCGGGCCATGGCCCTCTATTTGCAGGCACTGCCGCCGCATGAGCCCGCGCGCGGGGTCGCATCCAGCGCGCCCGTGCCTTCGCTGGAGCGGGGTGCCCGGGTGTATGGGCAGCACTGCGCACAGTGCCACGGAGACGAAGGCGGCGGAACGCCGGGGGCGTTCCCAGCGCTCAAGGGCAACCGCGCGGTCGTGCTGAGCGATCCAACCAACGTGGTGCGGGTCGTGCTCCAGGGCGGGTACCTTCCCGCCACGGCAGGCAACCCCAGGCCGCACGGCATGCCGCCCTTTCAGCATGTGCTTGGGGATGAAGATGTTTCCGCCGTGACGACCTTTATCCGCAACAGTTGGGGCAACCAGGCGTCCGCAGTCGGTACCATCGAGGTGTACCGCGCCCGAGAGCGTCGGGGTCTGTAGCCCGCGCCCGTGGGCGTCGCTGGCCTTAAGGAAGCTCTGCATAACCCTCGCGAGGATGCGCTGGTGCGGATCGGGATAGGCCACAAGGCGCTTTTTGCAGCCAATAGCCGAGCTATTGGCAAGAAAAGCAACGCCGTGGACTGCCCGAGCCCGCGCCCGCGCAGCCCGCAGGCAGGTATGCAGAGGTTCCTTAAGCCGGACAGCTCACGCGGTCCATCAGGAGTTTGCGCCCATGGAAAGTCCCCCTGTTTTGCCCGGATCCGCTTGCCTTGCGACGGGCGGGTCGCGCGCCTGGTGGGTGGTGTGCCTGTGCGCGGGCTGGTGCGGCACCTGCCGCGAATATCGCCCCACCTTTGATGACCTGGCCCGCGCCCACCCCGGTGTGAGGTTTGAATGGGTGGACGTCGAGGACGAGTCCGAACTGACCGGCGATCTGGATGTGGAAACCTTCCCCACCGTGCTCATCGCCGACGGCTCCCGTGCGCTTTTTCTTGGCCCGTTGTTGCCGCAGGCGCAGGTGCTCGCCCGGCTGCTGGGCAGTCTGCAGACCGCTCACGCGGCACCTGGCGCTGGGCACGAGGCTCAGGCGGTGTTCGAGCGGGTGCGGGCGGCCCGCGCGCAGTGATTGAGGGTGCCCTGCGGGGTGTGGGATGGCCTGCCTGGACGGTTTGACGGCGCCCTCGTTCGCGCAACGGGGTGCCCGTCCCGCCTACGGCTGCGCTGCCGCGGCAGCCTGCGTGCAGGGCGGCAGCGGTGCAAACCATCAGCATGGGCGACGGCGGCACCATGACTCGTTGCAAATCAACGCTTTACGCGCTACAATAATTGCTTCACGACCAAACGGGCGGGTACCAACCGCCCGTTTTTTTTGGTCGGTTGCTTTTCGAGCTCGAAGCTGTCGGGGAAGTCTCCGGGGGTTATCGGGTTTTTTGTTTTTCCGGGATAGAACTGAATCACGTGGCGCTGCAGCAAGTCGTAGAACAAACCGTTACCGGCCTCGGGTATGACCTGGTGGAGATCGAGCGCTCCGCGGGTGGTTTGTTGCGTGTGACGATCGACTTGCCGTGGGTGGCGCCGTCCGCAGATGCTGCTTCGCCCTTGGTGGAGCAGTTTGTGACGGTGGAAGACTGCGAGAAGGTTACGCGCCAGCTTCAGTTTGCGCTGGAGGTCGATGGGGCTGAGTACAAGCGCCTGGAGGTCTCTTCCCCAGGGATCGATCGCCCTCTTCGCCATGAGCAGGATTTCAACCGCTTTGCGGGCTCGATCGTTGATATCACGTTGAAGGCGCCCATAGGCGTCGCGGCAGCGGCGGGGCAGGTCAACGCCACGCGCAAGAAATTTCGCGGTCTGCTCTCGCGGGCCGAATCCGGTGGCTGGCAAATCGTCTGGAGCGATGAGCCGCCGGTCAAACCAGGTCAAAAGGTGAGCAAGAAGCGGGCCCCTGCCCCTTTGCAGGCGCTGGGGTTCTCCCTTGACGAGATACGGGACGCCCGGCTGGCGCCCATTGTGGATTTCAAGGGGCGCGCAGGCAAGGCGGGGGCTGCACCTGCCTGAACCGGCTTGCCCGCTGCCGATTGAACGGTTACTGGCTGCTCCACGCAGAGCGCTGTTGAATGATTGAAACAGGAGAGTTGTCGCATGAATCGCGAATTATTGATGTTGGTTGAGGCCATTTCGCGCGAAAAGAACGTCGAGCGCGACGTGGTGCTGGGCGCTGTGGAATCTGCGTTGGCCCAGGCCACCAAGAAGCTCTACCAGGGCGAGGTCGACATCCGCGTGTCTGTCGATCGCGACAGCGGCAACTATGAGACTTTCCGTCGTTGGCTGGTCGTGCCTGACGATGCCGGGCTGCAAAACCCCGAAGCCGAAGAACTGCTCATGGATGCGCGCGACCGCATTCCTGACATCGAGGTGGGCGAATACATCGAAGAGGGCGTCGAGTCCGTGCCCATCGGCCGCATTGGTGCCATGGCGGCCAAGCAGGTCATCTTGCAAAAGATTCGCGATGCCGAGCGTGAGATGTTGCTCAGCGAGTTCATGTCGCGCGGCGAAAGGATTTTCACCGGTACCGTCAAGCGCATGGACAAGGGCGACATCATCGTCGAGTCCGGTCGTGTGGAAGGCCGCCTGCGCCGCAGCGAGATGATCCCCAAGGAAAACCTTCGCAGTGGCGACCGTGTGCGCGCCATGATCATGGAAGTAGACCTGACCCTGCGCGGCGCGCCGATCATCCTGTCGCGTTCTGCCCCGGAGTTCATGATGGAACTGTTCCGCCAGGAAGTGCCCGAGATCGAGCAGGGCCTGCTGGAGATCAAGACCTGTGCCCGTGACCCCGGCTCTCGCGCCAAGATTGCCGTGATCTCGCACGACAAGCGCGTTGACCCCATTGGCACCTGCGTCGGCGTGCGCGGCACCCGGGTGAATGCGGTCACCAATGAACTGGCTGGCGAGCGGGTGGACATCGTGCTGTGGTCGGAAGACCCGGCCCAGTTCGTGATTGGCGCCCTGGCTCCGGCCAATGTGTCGTCGATCGTCGTGGACGAAGAAAAGCACGCCATGGACGTGGTGGTCGATGAGGAAAACCTGGCCATCGCCATCGGGCGTGGCGGGCAAAACGTGCGCCTGGCTTCCGACCTTACGGGCTGGAAGATCAACATCATGGACGCCGCCGAAAGCGCCCAAAAGCAGGCCAACGAAACCGACGCGGCTCGAAAGCTGTTCATGCAGAGGCTCGACGTTGACGAGGAAATCGCCGACATCCTGATCTCCGAGGGCTTCAACACCCTGGAAGAAGTGGCCTATGTGCCGCTGCAGGAAATGCTGGAGATCGAAAGCTTCGATGAAGACACCGTCAACGAGCTGCGTGCCCGGGCCAAGGACGCGCTGCTGACGATGGAAATCGCCCGCGAGGAAAGCGTGGACGAAGTCTCCCAGGACCTTCGCGACCTCGAAGGCCTGACCCCCGAGCTGATCGCCAAACTGGCCGATGGCGGGGTGCATACACGTGACGACCTGGCCGATCTGGCCATTGATGAACTGACCGACCTGACCGGACAGTCTGAAGACGATGCCAAAGCCTTGATCATGAAGGCGCGCGAACACTGGTTCGTGGGGCAAGAGTAACGGCCAGGGAGGCGCGAACCACATATGTCCAGTAACACCGTCGCCGAGTTCGCCACCGAACTCAAGAAATCGCCTGAAGTCCTGCTCGACCAGCTCAAAGCTGCCGGCGTGGGCAAGGCTTCGCCTGCCGATCCGCTCACGGAGTCGGACAAGCAAAAGCTGCTGGCCTATCTGCAGGCCAGCCACGGTACGGCTTCGGCCGATCGCAAAAAGATCACTCTGGTGAAGAAATCCACCAGCGAA
>JBKCTS010000427.1:0-4814 GCA_046318695.1 Acidovorax sp. | reverse complement strand
CGCCAGCCCCACTTCCACGCCCAGGTACACCTGCCACCTCCAATACATACCGGTCAGTAGTCGCTGCGCGCCCTACTTTGCCGGCGGCGCCGCCGTGCAGTACTTTTGCCCGGGTCCCAAGACCTGAGAGCGTTTGTGCTCAACCGCTTCTTTCTCTGAATAGGTAAGTCTGGCATGAAACATTCCTCATCAAGGCCCAACACCCAGCGCGGTGTCACGCTGGTCGAGCTGCTGGTCGGCATCACGATCGGTCTGCTCACCATTGCTGTGGCGATGGGCTCACTCATGGTGTCTCGTGGCGTCACAGGCAGCGTGAGTGATGTCAGTGATCTTCAGCAGCAAGCATCGCAAGCATTCCGCGTGATTGGCTCACAATTGCGACAGACAGGCTCCGTCCGGCTGAAACTTTCGGCCACCAAATTGGATTCCGACACCAGCCCACCATTGGTTGGGGAACCTGTGGCGTTCGAGACCGACTTTACCGACGGGGCCAACACGTTCACCCTGGCGATCGACTCACTCAGCGGCCTGGATTCACCCAGCGCGACCGAATACAAGCTCACCACCGGCTACCGCAATTACACCGAGCCTGTCTACCTGCGCGCAGACCCAACCGCACCGGCAGGCCCGGAATCCGTGCTGCGCAATTGCCTGGGAGAGGGGGGCGCTCCTGCCCTGATCCAGAGTCAGTTTGTGCTGAATGTTGCAACCAACGAACTGCGCTGCGCCGCCAATGGGCAGGTCCAGCCGATCGTCCGCAACGTCGCCAACTTCCAGGTCCGCTACCTGATGCAAACCGCAGCAGGCACGGGCAACCCCAATCTGCGCTACGTGAATGCCGCCACTGTGGGTGCGCCAGGCACACCAGGCTGGGCCCAGGTTTTTGCCGTGGAAGTCTGCTTGGTGCTCTATGGCACTGAACGACTCGATATGCCCGCAGGCAGCAACTACACGGACTGCGATGGCGCCACGGCAGTGGACATGACCACACTGGCCGCCCCCCGGGATGGGCGCATGCACATGGTGTTTCGCAACATCTACCAACTGCGCAGCCAAGGGCTGACAGACTCACCTACTTAACGCACTGCCATGCAACGCATGCCCTTACCCCATTCCCCCGCCGGACAGCCGCAGCGCCAAGGCGGTGTCGCACTGGTTGTCGTGCTGGTTTTCGTCATGCTCTCGATGCTGCTGGCACTGTGGGCGTCACGCACTTCGATGTTCAGTGAACTGGTGGTCGGCAACGACGCCGATTACCAGCGTGCTTTTGAGGCCGCGCAGGCCCTGCTGCAAGATGCTGAACTTGACATCCGTGGCGAGAAAGCCGACGGCAGCGACTGCCGAATTCCCACCGCCACCGCCTGCCGCGCAGGCGACGCCTCGCTCGCTCAGATTCCACTGGAGGCAAAGGATTCGGCAGCTTTGTGGGCCGATCTGGAGAGCATCTCCTCCGGCCCTCGCTGCTTGAATGGTCTTTGCAACAAGCGCACAGGACGTCAGGATTTTTGGAACAACGCCAGCGACCAAACAGACCCTGCGGTCGATTTCACACTGGCTCAAATGGCGGTGAATAACGTGGGGGCGCGCTACGGTCAATACAGCGGCGCTCAATTAAGCGCCAACGCCAGCGCGCCCCAAGGCAATCCGATTTTGCGGGACAGGTCTGCCAACAATCGGGGCGGATGGTATTGGATCGAGGTATTGCCCTATGTACCGGATCCAGACAAATCCACCTTGATTTCCAATGGATCGAAATACATGGTTCTGCATATGAGCCCTAATGTGGTCTACCGCATTACTGCTCTTGCGTATGGACGCAAGCTACGACGGGTCGGAGGCGTAGACGTACCTGTCACCCAGGTCGTGCTGCAGCAAACCTACGCGCGCAACAAACTTAAAGACTAGTTTCGATTTACAAATTGATCGCTTTTGGCGCTTGATGCAATCGCCAAAAGCACCTGCTTACCTTCCATTCGATCAGGAGCACGCCATGCCCCGAGCTGTTTGCAACCGTACACATTTCAAAAAGAACCTGATTGCCGTGGCCGTTGGCGCCGTGCTGGCACCCCATGCCAGTTGGGCCTTGGATTTCGCGCAGTCGCCACCCGGCACCAAAGAGCCTTATGTGGCCCCTAACGTCATCATCTCGCTTGACGATTCAGGGAGTATGGGCGCCAGGGACATGTTTGGAAACACCAAAACCCGCACGCAGGTACTCAAGGAATCGCTGATCAGCGTGTTCAACGATACCAGCTTGCTTCCTGACGGGAAAATCCGTTTCGCCTGGCAGGCCATGAATAACTGCACGGCAGGGGCCATTAATTTGGGTACGGCGGCGGCCGCGAGTGCCGGGAACAACACCATGCGGAAGCTGAATTCGACACACCGCGCGAATTTCCTCACGTACATGAACAATTACTTCGACTGCGGCATGACGCCCACCCACGATATGGTGCAGCGGGCCGACCAGTACATGCGCGCCGGTTTGCACCAAAACGGCCCTTGGGCGTCCGTGCCAGGAACCACCGCTGCGCCCTATTTGGGCTGCCGGCGCAACTTCCATATCCTGTTCACCGATGGCGGCTGGAACGGCGCAGAACGCCAAACGGCCCCCCGCAACTTCGATGATCAAAACTTGACTTTTGCAGATGGCACCCAGTACAGCAACACGAACGCAAACACCCGGGTCTATCGGGATATAGAAAACTACACCACAATTGCCGACTGGGCCTTCAAAAGCTGGGCAGACCCGCTGCAAACCAGCGGGCTGACCGGGTCTATCACGCCACGTTCTGACTACAACACGGCTCCGGCCACTGAGACTTTCAGGAACCGCGTGACAGGGGCCACTTCCACGCTCAGTAAGTATTGGAATCCGCGTTATAACCCCGCCACCTGGCCCAATATGGTGACCTACACCATTGGCTTTAGCCTTGGTGCTCTCCCCCGAAACAACTTTAACAGCAGTGGTGTCAATCAGGGCGCTATCACAACGCCTTCATCCATGCGGCCGTATGACTTTGACGGCAGTTTTGCTGAATATGCCAACGGTACTTTCGCATGGCGGGCAAGAAGTAGTGATAGGGGCCACGATATGTGGCATGCCGCAATTAATGGGCGCGGCCGCTTTTATGCGGTGGAAAGGGGTGAAGACCTGGCCCAAGCGTTTCGATCGATCATCGGTGACATCAGTACCGCCACCGAGCCAGATCGCGGCTCCACCGCGACCAGCGGTAGTAACGCCTCGCGCAATGAAGTTGCCAAATACATTGCCAGTTATGTACCCACAGAAGCCTGGAAGGGTTTTGTCAGCGCTGAAACCGTGAAGCCGGACGGAAGCACGGTGCCCACCCCTGGCTGGGCTGGGAAGACCACCGCAGACCGTCTTGATGCGACGGGGTTCGATGTGACTACCCGTGTTGTGTTGAGCTACAGCACGCAGATCACCAACCCCACCACGGGCCAAGAGAAAGGTGGCGTTACGTTTAAATGGGCCGCTGATGAAAGCAATCTGAGCACGGCACAAAAGGATTTTCTAAACCGCAAGAGTGACGGCACCAGCGATACCTTGGGACAAGACCGGCTCAATTATGTCCGCGGTGATCGCACCAAGGAGGGAACGGCCACGCCACCCAACTACACTGCCGCCAGGCCCTTCCGAGAAAGAAAATCACGCCAGGGCGATATTGTTAACTCGGAAGTGTGGTACCTGGGCGCCCCGTCGAGTAATTACCCGTGGAAAGGCTACGCGACCTTTACCCAGACCAACAAAGCCCGCCTGCCCATGATTTATGTGGGTGGCAACGACGGCATGCTGCATGGCTTTTCGGGAACGGACGGCACGGAAAAGCTGGCCTACGTGCCCAAGGGGGTACTCCCCGCATTGGGACGCCTGGCAGACACCGACTACAACGAAAACCACCGCTATTACGTGGACGGGTCGGTCATGACCGGTGATGTGGACATGAACGGAGGCTCCGATCCTGGCGACCCTAACTACAATTCCTACATTCCTGACTGGCGCACCATGCTGGTGGGCGCTTTGGGTGCGGGTGGCAAAGGCTACTTTGTGCTGAATACCACAAACCCGAGCAGCTTTACAGAAGCCAATGCCCAGCAGATCGTGGTTATGGACAAAACCCTGCACGCAAGCGAACTTGTGCCTACGGTCGCGGTTTGCGAAGATGCTGCCATCACCCCTGTGGCGAACAAAGAGGCGTGTTTGGCCGCGGCCGATATAGGTCACATCTTTGCCAAGCCTGTGCTCGACGAAAACAACCCCCAGCGCACCACGCAAATTGCGCGCATGAACAACACCCGCTGGGCGGCGGTGATGGGCAACGGCTACAACAGCAAGGGCGAACGGCCGGTGCTGCTGGTGCAATACCTGGACGGTGACAAAAAACTTTTGCGGCTGGTCGCCACAGGTACAACGGCGACGGGCAGCGATGTGAACACCACCCAAAATGGTCTTTCTGCACCGCGCCTGCTGGACATCAACGGTGACGGTCGCCCCGATGTGGCCTATGCCGGCGACCTCAAAGGCAATATCTGGAAGTTCCTCATTGCAGACAACACCGATAGCAATTGGGGCGTAGCGCGCTGGGGCAGCTCAGCCGGTACCACGACCAACCACACCACCAACGGCGTGCCGCTTTTCACGGCCAAAGGGGGTCCGGAGGGCTCGCCCACCGTGCGTACGCTGCCGAAGCCCATAAAGGTCGCACCCAGCGTTCTCGCAAACGATCGCAAGAAACTACTCACAGTTTCTGGCGTTAGGAAGGCGGTGGACGTTGCTGGCGGGATGGTGGCCT
>JBKCTS010000426.1:0-4873 GCA_046318695.1 Acidovorax sp. | reverse complement strand
GGCGTGCTCGTGGGCGCGATGCCTGCCGAGGGCCCGGCGGCCAAGGTGACGAACGATGCCCAGACCGTGGTCTCGGCCGAGGAACTGCCGGCGCAGGTCGATGCCGTGCTGCTCACCGGCGGCTCCGAGACCTCGCGTGATCTGCCGGTGCCGGGCCGAGACCGCGCCGGCGTGCACTTCGCCATGGAGTTCCTGCCTCAGCAGAACAAGGTGGTGGCCGGTGACAAGCTCAAGGGCCAACTCCGGGCCGAAGGCAAGCACGTGATCGTGATCGGCGGTGGTGACACCGGCAGCGACTGCGTGGGCACCAGCAACCGCCACGGTGCGGCCAGCGTCACGCAGTTCGAGCTCATGCCCCAGCCGCCACAAGAGGAAAACCGCCCGCTGACCTGGCCCTACTGGCCCATCAAGCTGCGTACCAGCTCCAGCCACGAAGAAGGCTGCGAGCGCGAGTTCGCGATTTCCACCAAGGAGTTCCTGGGCGAAAAGGGCAAGGTCACTGGCCTCAAGACCGTGCGCGTGGAATGGAAGGACGGAAAAATGGTCGAAGTGCCAGGCTCCGAGCAGGTGCTCAAGGCGGACCTGGTGTTACTGGCCATGGGTTTCGTGAGCCCTGTTGCGCCTGTGCTCGATGCGTTTGGGGTGGACAAGGACGCCCGCGGCAACGCCCGCGCCACCACCGACTTTAGCGGCGGCTACAGCACCAACGTGCCCAAGGTGTTCGCCGCAGGCGATATCCGACGCGGCCAATCGCTGGTGGTGTGGGCTATTCGTGAAGGCCGGCAGGCAGCACGCGCAGTTGACGAATTCCTGATGGGGTATTCAGACCTGCCGCGCTGACGTGGCGTGCACCCCCCAAGCGGCGCCATCGGCGCTGGCAAGTGCATAGCGCTGTCACCCCAAAGGTGGGGGTGCAAAAACAGCGCAAGGCTCAAGTCCATGCGGTGTGCGCCAAGATTACAAGCGGTCCACTGCCGTTTTAGGTTGATGGAAAGACCGATGGTTGCACCGTGGGGAGGCAGGCCGCAGCGCAGCGCCCGGTTTCGCGGGTTGACGTTGTGTGCTCCTCAAGGTGCCATCCAGGCGGGCTGAAGACGGCGCTTTGGGTCCGGTGGCCCCGGTTGCTGATCTTCGGGCGGCATGGTCTTTGCGCGTCAGCCTCTTTTCGCACAGCGCTGAAGCCCGGTTTTTACCTGCTGGTGGCTTTGTTGGCACAATCGAGGGCTGCGGGCGCCTTGATTGAGGCTTTTGCAAGCGCGCAAACCCCAATTCTCTTGGCGGGCGTTGAAATCATTCGTGAACCTATGTCATCGGGCAGAGTGCGGCCATACGCGCTGTTGACCGGTTTTTCGGCTCTCTTCCCAACGTCGCCCCCATCCAAAAACCGCCCACGTCTGCATGTCCGGATCACCTGTTTTTGCTGAACTGCGCAACGTCACGTTCGCCTATGGCGACCGTGTGATCCTGCGCGACGTCAGTTTGACGGTGCCCAAGGGCAAGGTGACCGCGCTGATGGGTGCGTCGGGCGGTGGAAAGACCACGGTGCTGCGCCTGATTGGCGGCCAGCAGCGCGCCCAGAAAGGTACCGTGCTGTTCGATGGTCAGGACCTGGGCCAGATGGACACGGCCCATCTGTATGCGGCGCGACGGCGCATGGGCATGCTGTTCCAGTTCGGGGCGCTTTTTACGGACATGAGCGTGTTTGACAACGTGGCCTTTCCCCTGCGCGAACACACCGACCTGTCCGAGGCACTGATCCGCGACGTCGTGCTGATGAAGCTGCACGCGGTGGGTCTGCGGGGCGCCCGCGATCTCATGCCGAGCCAGATTTCGGGCGGCATGGCGCGGCGTGTGGCGCTGGCGCGTGCCATTGCGCTGGACCCGGAACTCGTCATGTACGACGAGCCCTTTGCCGGGCTGGATCCGATATCGCTGGGCACCGCAGCGCAGCTGATCCGGCAGCTTAACGATGCGATGGGGCTGACCAGCATCGTGGTATCGCACGACTTGGATGCCACGCTTCGGCTGGCCGATCACCTGATCATCCTGGGCCCTGGCGTCGTGGCCGCGCAGGGCACGCCCGAAGAAGTGCGCGCCAGCACGGACCCGCTGGTGCACCAGTTTGTGAATGCGCTGCCCACGGGGCCTGTGCCGTTTCACTATCCTGCAGACGATGTCGCGGTGGATTTCGGTCCGGTCGGGATGGGGGCGCGATGAGCTGGTACCACCCCGCCGATGTCGGATTCGCGGTGCGGCAGAAGCTGGCCGATGTGGGCGCCGCTGCCCGCCTGTTCGCGCAACTCACGCGCCTGGGCGGTGCCGTGTTCATGCGGCCCGCGCTGCTGCGCGACCAGATCCACTTCCTGGGCAACTATTCGCTGGCCATCATTGCGGTGTCGGGCCTGTTTGTAGGCTTTGTGCTGGGGCTGCAGGGCTACTACACGCTGCAGCGTTACGGCTCATCCGAAGCGCTGGGCCTGCTGGTGGCGCTGTCGCTGGTGCGTGAACTCGGCCCGGTGGTGGCGGCGCTGTTGTTCGCAGGGCGTGCGGGCACTTCGCTCACGGCGGAGATCGGCCTGATGCGCGCGGGCGAGCAGCTCAGCGCGATGGAGATGATGGCCGTGGACCCCGTGCGCCGCATCCTTGCGCCACGTTTTTGGGCTGGCGTGATCACCATGCCGTTGCTCGCGGCCGTGTTCAGCGCGGTGGGCGTGGTTGGTGGCTGGGTGGTGGGCGTGCTGATGATCGGGATTGACCCTGGCGCCTTCTGGAGCCAGATGCAGGGTGGCGTCGATGTATGGAGCGACTTGGGCAATGGCGTGATCAAGAGCGTGGTGTTTGGCTTCACGGTGACCTTTGTCGCGCTGCTGCAGGGCTATGTGGCCAAGCCGACGCCCGAGGGCGTATCCCGCGCCACCACGCGCACCGTGGTGATGGCTTCGCTCGCGGTGCTGGCGCTGGACTTCGTCCTGACCGCCCTGATGTTCAGTATCTGATGCTGGCAAGCGACCAGCGGCAAGGAATATGACAATGCAACGTTCAAAGAACGACATTTGGGTGGGGCTTTTTGTGATGCTGGGCGCGGTGGCGCTGGTGTTTCTGGCGCTGCAGGCCGCCAACCTGACGAGCCTTAACTTCCAGTCGGGCTACCGCGTGACCGCACGTTTTGACAACATCGGCGGCCTCAAGCCCCAGGCTGCGGTGCGCGGCTCGGGCGTTGTGGTGGGCCGGGTGGAGTCGATCAATTTTGATGACAAAACTTATCAGGCCCGGGTCACGCTGCTGCTGGAAAAACGCTACGCGTTTCCCAAGGACAGCTCCCTGAAGATCCTCACCAGCGGGCTGCTCGGCGAGCAGTACATCGGTATCGAAGCAGGTGCCGACGACAAGAACCTTGCCGAAGGCGACATGGTGACCGCAACGCAATCGGCCGTGGTGCTTGAAAACCTTATCGGACAATTTTTGTACAGCAAGGCCGAAGACGGCGGCAAGTCCTCCGGGGCAGGTAGTGATAAGAAATGACCAATAGCAACAAGAACGGCGTCGTATTGCGCCACGCGCTCCACCCCCCCTTTGTGTCAGTCATGTGGCGGGTGGCCGCCTGGACTGGTTTGGCGCTGTCGCTGGCCCTGCTTGGCGGGTGTGCCACGGTGACCACCCCCGATCCGCGCGACCCGCTGGAGTCGTACAACCGCAGCATGACCAGCTTCAATGAGCAGGTCGATGCCATGCTGGTCAAGCCGCTGGCCATCGCCTACCAAGACGCCTTGCCTGGCCCGGTGCGTACCGGCGTTAGCAACTTTTTTGCCAACCTGGGCGATGCATGGTCGTTCGTGAACAACGCCCTGCAACTGCGCGGCGAGGCGGCGGCATCGTCGTTCATGCGCTTTAACGTCAACACCTTCCTGGGGATTGGCGGGATTCTGGACATTGCCAGCGAGATGGGCATTGAGCGCTACAAGCAGGACTTCGGTCTGACGCTGGGGCGCTGGGGCGTAGGTACCGGGCCCTATCTTGTGCTGCCACTGCTGGGCCCTTCCACCCTGCGCGACGCTCTGGCATTGCCCATCGACTTCAAAGGCAACCCCGTTCGTTACGTGGACCCCGAGTCGGCACGCAGCTCGCTGTACGTATTGCGTGCGGTGGATGTGCGTGCCAACCTGCTGCGTGCCGGTTCGGTGCTTGACAGCGCCGCACTCGAAAAATACAGCTTCACGCGCGACGTGTTTCTGCAGGTGCGCAACCATGCGGGTGAACCCCATGGCGGCACTGACCGCGACGACCGCGGTGGCGCCAACGACGGCATGCTGCCCGAGGAGCCTCCTCCTGAGCGCTGACCCGCGCAGCGCAATGCGAGACTGTGCGGTTGCGGTACCGTGGCTGCGGTGGACCTTTTTGCACGACGCCATCGGGTGGGTGCAACCTGCGCGGCAGGCTTTCGCCACCATGAATTTTTTGACATCGGGCCGTGCCCCGACCCCAAGGACGAATGATGATGAACCGACGTGACCTGGGCCGTGTGGCCGCGGGTTTGATAGCCACCACGGTATGCGCCGGACCGTTTTCTGCGTTGGCTGCCGACGAGGCGCCCGATGCGATGGTGCGACGGATTTCCAACGAGATCCTGGGCGAGATCAAGTCGGATGCGTCCATCAAGAAAGGTGACCTGTCCAAGGTCATTGCGCTGGTGGATCAGAAGGTCATGCCCAACGTGAACGTCCGCCGTATGACCGCCGCTGCCGTGGGGCCGGGTTGGCGCCAGGCCACCCCCGCGCAGCAGGCCCGCCTGCAGGATGAATTCAAGATCCTGCTGGTGCGCACCTACGCGGGCGCGTTGGCCCAGGTCAGTGACCAGACCATCCAGGTCAAGCCG
>JBKCTS010000425.1:0-1928 GCA_046318695.1 Acidovorax sp. | reverse complement strand
CTCATGGCCAGACCATCGAACTTGGGTTCGGCCACGTATTCCACGGGCGGATCGGATTCACCCAGGCCCAGCTCGCGCCGCACCCGCGCATCAAAGGCCTGCGCGCCTGTGGCCTCGGTATCGGTTTCGGTATGGATGCTCAGCATGGGCACCGCATGGCGCACCGGGGCCAGGCCTTCCATCACAGCGCCAAGCACGCGCTGCGTGGGCGAGTCGGGCGTCATCAGGTCGGGATGTGCGGCCTCCAGCGCCTGCAATTCACGGAACGCGCGGTCGTACTCGGCATCGGGTACCGAGGGCGTATCCTTCACGTAATACTCGTGCGCCCAGCGCTGCAACTGATCCCGCAGTGCTTTTATTTTGATAGCATCTTGCGCTTGACTGGCGTGCGTGGAAGCCGAAAAAAGATCGGCACTATCGGTCATCTCGACTTTCATGTGGCTTTGCATGGCGCGGGACCGACAGAACGGGCATGGCCCAGACCAGAGGCCACCGCGCAAGGGCCGCCCCGCCGCGCTGGCGGCGTCCCCCCTCCCGCGCCGCGGAGCGCCGCGAGAGAGGGGGTGAAGGAGCGAAGCGACACAGGGGGGTGCAGCCGTGTTTTAACTGAACAAGCGCCGCGCCAGCACCGAGCCCGCCGATAGCTCGCGGCCGTCCAGTTGGTCATACAGCAGCTCCAGGTCGCCAGCGATGGGCTCCATCGCCATGGCGGGCAGCGGGTGGCCGTTCGCGTCGCACAGCACACCGTCCATGCCCTGGCACAGTGCCACAGCAACCTCGCGCAGGCGCGCAAAGGGCTGCTCGCTACGGTGGACCTGCGGCACATCCAGGCTCAGGGTCACGTCACGAATGGCGGACTGGTCCAGATCGTCGGCCAGTGCGGCCTGGGTGTCATAGGACAAGGTCAGCAACGGCGGCAGCCCCTGAATGCTCGCGGGGATCACCAGGCGGCCGGGCATGGCGCCCGCCACAAAGCCCAGGCGCGATGCGTGCTGCTGCACGTAGCCGGGGCTCCACGCGGCCTGGCGGGCGCGCAGCAGGAAGGCCAGTTGCGCATCGTGGTCGCTGGCGAACTCGTCAAGCTCCCGGGCGCGGGCCACTTCCTGCAGCATGTCGGGGAAGTCTGGGGCCGCGTTGATCGCGTCGGCAAACGCCTGCGCCTTCATCACGAATTCTGAAAACTCGATCTCGTTGAGCGCGCCCATGCGGTTGGCAAGCTGCACTCCGGCCTGGAAGCTCTGGTAGCGCTGGCCGGGCAAGGGGGGTTCCCACTGCTGGGTGATGTCGTTCAGGCCCTCGATGGCAAACGGCTTGCTTCCCGCGCGGCGCGTGGGTGGCAGTGCCGCCAGCGCGGCATCGCCCGACACCAGATGCTCGGGTTGCAGCGTTGCAATTACATCAATGAGCGGGTCCAGCCCCGGACGGCGCTCCACCGAGAAGACGGGCACGGGCATCTGCAAGGCCTCGGCCGGGTCCACAACATGGGCGACAGCGGGTTCGCGGCCACGGTCCAACCCCTGGAACTCTTCGGGCGACAGCGGCATCCGGGTGGCCAGTCCCGTCTCAAAGCCTGGGTCCTGGCGCAGGGTGGGTTCGGCCCCGCGCTCACGCTCAGGATCCTCCGGCCGGGCCCGTTTGGGCGCGTTGCGCCGGGTCGTCCATGTGTTGTAGGCCACGATCAGGGCCAGCACCAGGCCGCCGATGATCGCCAAACTCAGTTGCAATGTGCTCATATCAAAAAGTCTTGGCTACTGGGGCGCCCCGCGAGACCGCAGCCCGCAGCACAAGCACGCCCGATACGCGTGACGCCGCGCAAGGGCCGCCCCGCAGCAAGGGCGTCGTCCCCCTACGGGCGGAAGGCGCGAAGCGACTCAGGGGGGTATTCATGCATCCGCCATAGAAAGCGCGGACTCCATGTCCACCGCCAC
>JBKCTS010000424.1:0-3000 GCA_046318695.1 Acidovorax sp. | reverse complement strand
GTGGCGGTGGACCGCGCCATCGGCGCGCAGGCCGTGCAGCGCCTGAACCAGGGCCGCGTCAAGGGCAAGGCCGTGAAGGCCCGGCTGGTGACCGCAGACGGCCGGTTTGACTGAACGCCTGAACCCCCTGAGCGCCTGAAGGCTTGTTGCCGCTGCGCGTGCTGGCTCTGGCGCAGGTCGCCACGCGGTGGGTGCGGGTCGGGGTGTTGGCGGGCTGCCCGCTTGCGGCATCGCGCCAGTCCCGCCACGGCGCTTGCCTTTTTGCGCGGACGCCGTTGCCTGGGGTGTTTGCGGCGCCATTTCTGGCGAAGAGCGGTTTTAGACCTTGTTTTATATGCCCCCAATGCTATTGAAGTAATAGCTAATCCCAGGGGCCTTGCGCCTGGCTTCAGCGCCTGGCGCCCGCCGCCTCCAGCATCTGCGCCATTTCTGCATACCCCCGCTGGCGGGCCAGCTGCAGGGGCGTTTTGCCCTGTCGGTCGGTCAGCGCGTGGCTGGCACCGGCCTGCAGCAAGGCCTGCAGCGTGGCCTGGTGGCGGGGCCCGCCGCTGCCCAGCACGATGGATTCGATCAGTGCCGTCCAGTGCAGGTTGTTCACATGGTCCAGCGGCGCCCCGGCCGCAATCAGCTGGCGCACCACGCCGTCGTGTCCCAGGTGGGCCGCTGCGATCAGCGCCGTGCCGTCGTAGCGGCTGGTCACCTGCTTCGCGCTGGCACCCAGTTGCAGCAGCACGCGCAGCGTGGTTTCGTCGTCTGCCACGGCGGCGATGGTGACGGCGTCATAGCGGTCGCTTTCCAGCAGGTCCAGATTCGCGCCTGCCTTGGCCAGTGCCCGCACCACATCGCCGTGGCGGGCATGCGTGGCCACATGCAGTGCTGTGCGGCCATGGGCATCCCGGGCGTTCACATCGGGCCGCGCGGCGAGCAGGCGGTTCAGCGCCCGCAGATCACCACGCGCGGCAGCGGCATGCAGGCCCTGGTAGGCCGCGGTTTCGGACGCCGTGGGAGGCACCTGGGCGTGGGCCGTGGTGGCGCAGGCCAGCGCGATGGCCAGGGCGAGTGCGAGGTTCCGGTGCTTCATGGGGGCCTCCGATGGCGTGCGTTGCGATGGCGGGCGGGCGATTACTTCAGCAGTTCGGCCACCTTGGCGATACCAGCAACGGCACATTGCTCGTCCAGGTGGCCGCCAGGCGCACCGCCCACGCCCACAGCGCCAATCACTTCGTTGCCCACCTTCACGGGTACGCCGCCGCCCAGCAGCAGGTAGCCCGGGATGTGGACGAGGTTGGCGGCCGCGGGGTTCTTCTGCGCGCCTTCCATCATGGCCAGCGTGGTGTTCTTGGCCGATGCTGAGGTGTAGGCCTTCAGGCGGCTGGCTTCCAGCGTATGCGGGCCGGCGTTGTCGGCGCGGTGCACGGCGCGCACGGTGCCGGCACGGTCCACCACGGTGGCGGTCACAGCGTAGCCGTTGGTGGTGCAGGTGGCCACGGTCTGTGCGGCGATCTGCGTGGCCAGGTCCAGCGACATGTTCTTTTCGGTGCGCACGCCTTCCGCGCTGGCGGCGGTGGCGATCAGGGATAGGGTGATGGCGGCAATTTTGGCAAAGGTGGTGTTCTGCATGGTGGGCTCCAGAAGGTGTTTTCAGCGGTTTCGGTGCGGTGCCCCAAGTGGGTGGCGCCGTGGAGTGAACTGTAGAAAACACCGGCGTTTGCGGCCATTCGTGCGGCTACGCGCGGGGCTCCGTAGAACTACGCAGTGGGGGCAGGCAGCTGGAGGCTATGGGTACCCAAGGCCCTGGCTTCGACAGGCTCAGCCCGAACGGATGGTGGGAGATCAGTGCCTGCCTCACAAACCGTTCAGCCTGAGCCTGTCGAAGGCCGGCACTGGGGTGCGCGCATTCCCTGGCTTCGACGGGCTCAGCCCGAACGGATGATGGGAGATCAGTGCCAGCCTCACAAACCGTTCAGCCTGAGCCTGTCGAAGGCCGGCACTGGGGTGCGCGCATTACCTGGCTTCGACGGGCTCAGCCCGAACGGATGATGGGAGATCAGTGCCAGCCCCACAAGCCGTTCAGCCTGAGCCTGTCGAAGGCCGGCACCGGGGTGCGCGCATTCCCTGGCTTCGACGGACTCAGCCCGAACGGGCGGACGACGCGCCAGAAAGGCTCAGCCCGAACGGGCGGGTGACGCTCGTGCCAAGACAGGAGCCGGTGCGCGTTGTCCCGGTCTTGCGCCCTCAGCTCCGGGTTACACATCTAACAGCGCCGCGTACCGCCGTATCAGCTGCGCCAGCGATTCGGCCCCCAGCTTGGCAAACAGGTTGGCACGGTGCGTTTCGACTGTGCGCGGCGAGAGTTCGAGCGCTCTGCCGATCTCCTTGTTGGTCAGCCCTTCAACGATCAGCCCCAGCACCTCACGCTCGCGGGCCGAGAGTTGCGTGTAGCGCTCGCGGGCCTGCTGGTCGGCCTGGTGGCGTTCGCGCGAGCGCACGTGCTGGCGCACGGCGTTCTGCAGGGCTTCCAGCAGCACTTCGTCGTCCACCGGCTTTTCCAGGAATTCGGCCGCGCCGGTCTTGAAGGCGCGGCGGCACATCTCCACCGTGCCGTGGCCGGTGAGCAGGATCATGGGCTGGTCCACGCCCTGCGCCAGGAGTTGCTCCAGCACGGCCAGGCCGCTGATACCCGGCATGCGCACATCGAGCACGATGGCGCCGATGCCGGAGCGGTCGAACCCCGCCATGAAGGCCACGGGGTCGGCCCAGGTCTGCACACGCAGGCCCACAGTGCTGATGAGCAGGGCCAGGCCCTCGCGCACGGCGGCGTCGTCGTCCACAAGATGGATGAGGGGCGAGAGGGGAGCTGCGGTGTCCGTCATGGTGGGGTGTGCAGTGGCAGGGGTGCGCGGTCAGCCTGCCTAAGCAGCCGCAACGGGCATGGTCAGCACGAATTCCGCACCCCGGTCCTGCCCAGCGGTGTGGGCGGGCAATGGCGCCAGCACCAGC
>JBKCTS010000423.1:0-10123 GCA_046318695.1 Acidovorax sp. | reverse complement strand
GCCCAAGCGCGACTGGACCTACCGCCATGTGACCTGGCTGGGCCATGCGCAGGGCATTGCGCTGCACATGCCCACATGCCACCCGTTCAACCCGCTGCCGCTGCTGCGCCAGTCGCTGGCGTGCAGCGACGACGGCCTGATCAACCGCTTTGTGGCCGGTGCGGTGCTGCGGCATGTGTGGCAGGGCGGGCACGATGCGCTGGACGCCGGGCGGCTGGCTGCGCTGGCAGATGAGCTGGCCGGGCAGATCCGGCCCGGTCAGGATGCGGGCAGCGAGCGCTCCAAGGCGCTTCTTCGCGCCAACACCGAGGCTGCGCAGGCTGCCGGTGTGTTTGGCGTGTCGGCCTTTGTGGTGGACGGCAAACTGTTCTGGGGCCTGGACGGGCTGCCCATGCTGCGCGCCTATCTGGAGGGCGACGACTGGTTTACTGGGCCCGAAGGCGAGGCCCGCTGGGCTGCCCCCGCGCTGATTCCCTCGGGCCTCACGCTGGGGTGACCTCCGTCTTTTGCCCATTTCTGCCAGACCCTCACCCGCCGCCACCCCGGTGGCGGGCCAGCCATCGGTGCTGAGCGGCAAGTCGCTGCACATCGGCCCAACTGCCGCACTGCGCGGCCACGCGGGGCCAGATGCGCTGCAGCAGGTCGCATTCCACCAGGGTGTCGGCGGCGGCCTGGTGCCGAACGGCGCAGCGGATGCCGAAGTGCGCCATCCAGTCGTCCAGCGCGCGGGCCCGCACCTGCTCATGGGTCACAGCGCACAGGTGGTCCACATCCACCCAGGGGTTGGGCAGGACATGCCCCAGGTGCTGGCGTGCATGGCGGTTGATCATCGTGCGGTCAAAGGCGGCATGGAAGGCCAGCAGGGGGCTGTCTTGCACATAGGTTTCAAAGGCCTGCAGTGCCTGGGCGGCGGGCATGCCGTTGCGCTGCATCTGCGCGCCAATGCCGTGTAGCAGGATGTTGTCCTTGCTTGATGCCTCGTCCTGCTGCAGCACCACTTCAAAACTGTCGCCCAGTGCCACCCCCAGCGTGCGCCGCTGCCAGTCCACCCGCAGCGCAATGGCGGCAATGGCCAGCAGCCGGTCGCGGCGCATGTTGAGGCCGCTGGTCTCCACGTCCAGCATCACCCAGCGGTTACCGGTGTAGGCGGGGGCCTGCCCCAGCGCGCGCCTGATCGGCTCCAGCCATTGCATGGCGGCTACCGGTCGTAGTCCAGCTGCAGCCGCTGCTGCAACTGCCGCGCCACGCGAAAGGATTCGCGCAGGATGCGCCGGTCGATGTCGTTGATCTGGTTCACCACAATGCGGTTGGGCGGGGCGGCGACGGCCTCGCCAGACTCTCGCGCTTCCAACTGCACCCGCAGGCGCAGCATCTGCAAAAATTCAAAGCCCCCCACCCATGCGCCGGTTTCCGTCTCGGGCAGGTGCCACTGCGTGCCGGCCGCCTCCAGGCGCAGCCGGGTGTTGGTCTCCTGCACGCCCAGGGCCAGGCTGTAGATGCGTGCGGCGTCCACAAACAGCGCCGCGCCCTGCAGCTTGAGGTCCAGCGCGCCCTGGTCGTCAGTGTCGATAGCCCCGCGCCAGTTCAGTGGGACGCTGCGGCTCAGGGCATTGTGGGCCAGCATCTTGAGAAAGCGCGGGGTGTTGCGCGCGGCCAGCGCCACATCGGCGCGCAGCGCCTGGGCCAGCGCCACATCGCCACACAGGGGGCGAAAATCAAAGTAGATGGAGGCATTGAGAAGGTCCTGCGGCGAGCCCTGCGCCACCCAGTGCCCGAAGCGCTCGCGCCATTCGTCCAGCGTGAGGCAGCACCCGCTTTCCCCGGCCATGATGCCGCCCCGGCACAGCGGGTAGCCGCAGGCGTCCAGCGCCAGGTTGACGGCGTGTGCGAACTGGCGGATCGCTTCGCGCGACGCGTTGGACACGTCGTTGTGCAGGATGATCGCATTGTCCTGGTCGGTCGCAATGGTCTGCTCACCCCGCCCTTCCGAGCCCAGGCACAGCCAGCATAACGTCTGGAGCTCCACACCCAATTCTTCGGCCTTGAGCTGCACCAGGCGCTCGGTCAGCACATCGTTGAGGTGGCTGATCATCGAGGTCAGCTGCCGCGCATGCACGCCCTGCGCAAGCAGGCTGCGCGCCAGGCGGCGTATGTCCTGGGCCGAGGCTTGCAGGGTCGCCACATCGGGGGCAGTGCGCAGCGCAGTACTCACGCTTTTGAGACTTTGCCGCTGGATGGCAAACAGGTCGCGCTCAGACACCATGCCAATCGCCACCCCGTCGCGGGTGATGGGCACATGACGGATGCCATGGCGCGACATCAGCAGCGCCGCGTCTTGCGCCGAGTGTTCACTGGTGAGCGTTCTTACCGGCTGCACCATGACCTCCGAGATGGGTGTGTGCAGCGGCAACTGGGCCAGCGCAACGCGGCCAAGCACGTCGTAGCGTGTGAGGATCCCCACGGGGTGCTGCGCGGAATCGACCACCAGCATCGAGCCGAGGCGTTGCTGGTGCATGACCTGCAGCGCGGTGTGCAGCGGCGTCTTGGCGTCGCAAGTCACGGGCTTCTTGCCGACAAGCGTCCCCAGCCGGGTTTCGAGCGACTGCTCTGTGGTGGCATGCGCGGCATAGGCCGCTTGCAGTGCCTGGCGCGAAAGTGCAAGGAACTGGGCAGTGCGCTGGCTCAGGTACTGCGCAAACACGGTGCTCCGGCTGGCCAGTTGGTGCATGTGGGCCACGGCAAGCATCAGCACAAAGGTGTCGGTATTGGCGCGGTAGGTGGCCGTGACGGCACGCCCAGCCCAGGCGGCGCTCACGGGAAAGAGGTCACCAGCCTCGTACTCGAAGGCTCCCACCGCGTCCGCCATGCCCCGGGTGCCCGTCACCGCGCCCTGGCGCACGTAGTAAAGCGACTGCACGGTACCGCTGTCCGGTCCAATCACCAGCTCTCCCGGCGCGAAATACTGTTGCTCGCAGTGCGACAGGAAATCGTCCACCTCAGCATCCAGCATCTGGGCGAAGGGGGGGTGCTTGCGGAGGTCTTGGCGAAAGTTGGCCAGCAGGTGGTGCGATGGCTGCAGCGGCGCTGGTGCCTTGGCAGCCGATGGCGGATTGGGCGACTTTTCCATGGCGGCAGTCTATGCCCGCTCCTGCCTTGCGAGAAGTCCTTCTGGCGCCGGCTGTTGACCTTCATCAAGGCGTTCGGAGCTCTCGGTGTTTTCCCGCAAGAACGTCTTCGATTCGATCGATTTATCGCATCGCAAAAAAAGAGTGAAGGGTTTGTGCGGAGTTTGTAAGTTAGCGACAAGCCGCTTGTCAGCCAGCGGTCAGACACCCTGCGCAGAGTGCTCCCACCTTTCCTTGTCCTTACAGCGAGACATCGAATTCACCATGCTCCTGACCGTTGTTATTTTGAAAAGCCTGATCGAGTTGTCCCTGATGTTCATCGTGGGGCGATTTTTGCTGGGGTTGCTGGCCGGGGCCAAGCGGCACACCAATGTGTTTTGGCAGATGCTGGATGTGGCCGCCAAGCCCTGCCTGTGGCTGACGCGCAAGGTCAGTCCCCGCCTGGTACTCGACCAGCATATTCCGCTCGCGGCGGCGAGCTGGCTGATCATGGCCTGGGTGCTGGTCGTCAAGCTCAAGATCGACATCTGTCTGGAGCTGGGAGCGCAGGCATGCCAATGACCCAGAGCCTTTCCCTTCCCCCGGCCCGCTGGTCGCAGCGGCTGGAGCGTCAGGCGCTGGTCTGGCGTGCCAAGGCCCTGCTGCTGGTAGGCCGCAAGGCCGCTGCCAGGGCGGTGTTTTTGCGAATTTTGGAACGCTGGCCTCAGGACGTGCTGGCGCTCAACAGCCTGGCGTATGACGCGCTGCTGAGCGACCACAAGGAGCAGGCACTGCACCACTACGCGCAGGTGCTGGCCTTGAATCCGCAGGACTGCAACGCCCACTTCAACCATGCCTATGTGGCCGAGCAGCTGGACCAGCGGGCAGTGGCGGAGGAGGGCTTCCGGGCGGCCTTGCAGATCGACGAGAAGATGGACCGGGCCTGGTATGGGCTGGCGCTGGTGCTGGTGCGCCAGGAGCGACTTCAGGAGGCTCTACAGGCCCTGGAGCGCAATACCCGCCTGCAGCCCATGAGCCCCTTTGGCTGGTACCAGATGGCGCGCGTACATGTCGACCTGCACCAGCCTGAGGAGGCGCGTGCCGTGATACGCCATCTAAAAGGATTCGAGCCCAAGGTGGCCGCGCAACTGGAGCGGGAAACCGGGTTGCGAGCAGGTTTTTAGTGCTGAAGTCGAGTAGGTGTTCGTGAGTGTTCTTTTTACAAGATGGAGGAGCAAGCAATGCAACTGACAGCCAAGCACCAGGAGTACTGGCGCAAAAACCTGCAAATAACCGGCCTGCTTTTAGGCATCTGGTTCTTTGTGACCTTTGTCGTGGTGTTCTTCGCCCGCGACCTGACGTTCAGCTTCTTTGGCTGGCCGTTTTCGTTCTGGGTGGCCGCCCAGGGTGCCCTGGTGGTGTATTGCCTGATCATCTGGTACTACGCCCGCCACATGAACAAGCTCGACATTGAATACGGCGTTGCCGAAGGAGAAGAATGATGGGACTCTTCGGCGGAGACGGACAGTCGCAAGGCGACTTCAAAAAGGGCCTGAACAAGGTCTACACCTGGTACACCGGCGGGTTTGTCGCTTTTGTGCTGGTGCTGGCAGTGCTCGAACAGATGGGCTTGCCCAAGAACTGGATCGGTTACCTTTTCCTGGCGGCGACGGTGCTGCTGTATGCCGGCATCGGCGTCATGAGCCGCACCAATGATGCGGCTGAATATTACGTGGCGGGGCGCCGCGTACCAGCCATCTACAACGGCATGGCCACCGGGGCGGACTGGATGTCTGCGGCCTCCTTCATCGGCATGGCGGGTACCCTGTACCTGACAGGCTACGGCGGGTTGGCGTTCATCCTGGGGTGGACGGGTGGCTACTGCCTGGTGGCGCTTTTCCTGGCACCCTATCTACGCAAGTTTGGTCAGTTCACCATTCCCGACTTTCTGGGCGCACGGTTCGAAGGCAACCTGCCGCGGCTGATCGGGGTGGGGGCGGCCATCCTGTGCTCCTTCACCTATGTGGTCGCACAGATCTATGGCGTGGGCCTGATCACGTCCCGCCTGACGGGGCTGGCCTTCGAAATCGGCATTTTTGCCGGGCTTGCTGGCATCCTGGTCTGCTCGTTCCTGGGGGGCATGCGTGCCGTGACCTGGACGCAGGTGGCGCAGTACATCATTTTGATCATTGCCTACCTGATTCCTGTGATCTGGCTGTCGGTCAAGCACACCGGCGTGCCTGTGCCTCAGGCGGTGTACGGCTACACGTTGGAGAAGGTCACTGCCAAAGAGTCCGAGCTGCTCAAGGACCCCAAAGAACTGGAAGTGCGTGCCCTCTACAAGGCCCGCTCGGATGCGGCGGTGGAAAAGCTCAAGGATGTGAATGCTTCGCTCGCAGCAGACCGTGCTGCCGCACAGAAGAAGCTCGATGACCTGAAGGCGGCCAACGCACCTGCAGCGGAGATCACCGCTGCAACCGCCGCGCTGGCAGCGCTTCCCAAGAACGAGGCCGAAGCCCGTGCGGCCTACACGGCAGCGCGCACATCCAATGCTGCCAAGGCCGCACCGCCCATCCGCCATGCCGAACCCTTCCCAGGCAAAGACGAGGCGGCTCAGAACGTGGCGCGCAAGAACTTCCTGGCGCTGGTGTTCTGCCTGATGATCGGCACGGCTGCGCTGCCGCACATCCTCATGCGCTACTACACCGTGCCCTCGGTGCGCGAGGCGCGCGAGTCGGTGAGCTGGTCGCTGTTCTTCATCTTCCTGCTGTACTTCACAGCGCCCGCGCTGGCGGTGCTGGCCAAGTACGAGGTCTACACGGTGCTGGTGAACACGCCGTTTGCCAGCCTGCCGGAGTGGATTGCGCGATGGAGCGCGGTGGACAAGTCGCTGCTGTCGGTGGTTGACATCAACAACGACGGCATCTTGCAGCTGGCGGAAATTTCCATCGGCGGCGACATCATCGTGCTGGCCACACCGGAAATCGCCGGTCTGCCGTATGTGGTGTCGGGCATGGTGGCGGCGGGTGGCCTGGCCGCTGCGCTGTCCACCGCGGATGGCCTGCTGCTGACCATTGCCAATGCGCTGTCGCACGACCTGTACTACAAGGTTTTGGATCCCAATGCCTCTACTGCACGCCGCGTGATGGTGTCCAAGCTTCTGCTGCTCGTGGTGGCACTGGCCGCGGCCTACGTGGCCGCACAGAAACCGGCGGACATTCTGTTCCTGGTGTCGGCGGCATTCTCGTTCGCGGCTGCGGCGTTCTTCCCGGCGTTGACGCTGGGCATCTTCTGGAAACGTGCCAACAAGTGGGGCGCGTCGCTGGGGATGCTGGCTGGACTGGGCATTACCTTCTATTACATGGTCACCACGCAGCCCTGGCTGTACAAGCTGACGCATGGCACCGCCATCACGCCTGAGATCGTCAAGGCCAATACCTGGTGGGATATTGCCCCCATCTCGGCCGGCCTGTTTGGTGTACCTCTGGGCTTTGCGGTGATCATCATCGTCTCGCTGCTGACGAAGGAACCCGGCAAGGATATTCAGGAGTTGGTGGAGCATGTGCGCTACCCCAGCCTGGATGGAAAAACCTCGGCCGCCAGTGCCGCGCATTGAGCGGATAGCGGGCCTCTGGCTCTGATTCAAAAAGGCCCCGTCACGGAAGTGGCGGGGCCTTTTGCCATGTGCGCCCAGCATGGGCGCAGCAGTCCAGTGCCGCCGCTACCCATTCCTTGGCTTTTCCCAGTGCGCGGACCCATCGATGAATTGCAGTTCAAGGCCCCAGGCCCGCAGCTCCGCGGTGGACTGTCACTTCTCTCACTGCAACGCCAAAGGCCCGCACGCAGGCTCCGCAAGGCCTTCCAGCGCGCTGGTGGCAGGGTGCAAAGTGCTTCGCAGGTCTTGGGGCGCGTGCCCAGTGCTTGAGCTCCTCGATGCCAAACACCAGCTTTTTTGAAGATGGTGTTGGCTTGCAGCGGGCCGCTGTGAACCTTGGCTGTTGCCGTCCATTGCGCTGGGCGTCTGCACACCATCACCGCCCGATGCTTGCCCTGCTCTCGGGGTGGAAAGTTCGGCGTCCTGGTGGCAACGGGCACTGGCACGCAGCGTCTTGTAAGTCTCGGTTCAGTTTGCCGCAAGCCTGCGTTGGTTTGGCGTCAGAGGTGAGTCAGTGCTCTCACGAAGAATGCGTCCAGCCCGCCGCTGCGCGATCTTCAAATCACCAGGAGACATTGACACCATGGCAACCACCCATCCCGCACCGCGTCCGATGACCGCCGAAGAGCGCAAGGTCATCTTCGCGTCTTCGCTCGGCACCGTCTTCGAGTGGTACGACTTCTACCTCTACGGCTCGCTCGCAGCCATCATCGCCAAGCAGTTCTTCTCGGGCCTGGACCCCCAGGCTGCGTTCATCTTTGCGCTGCTGGCGTTTGCTGCAGGCTTCATCGTGCGCCCGTTCGGCGCGCTGGTGTTCGGCCGCCTGGGCGACATGATCGGTCGCAAGTACACCTTTCTGGTCACGATTTTTCTGATGGGCGCATCGACGTTCATCGTCGGCATCCTGCACAACTACGCCACCATCGGCGTGGCGGCTCCCATCATCCTGATTGCCCTGCGCATGCTGCAGGGCCTGGCCCTGGGGGGTGAGTACGGAGGCGCCGCCACCTACGTCGCCGAACACGCGCCCCACGGCAGCCGTGGGGCCTACACCGCCTGGATTCAGACCACGGCCACGCTGGGTCTGTTCCTGTCGCTGATCGTGATTCTGGGCACCCGCACCGCCATTGGCGAAGCCGCTTTTGCCGACTGGGGCTGGCGCATACCGTTCATCGTGTCGATCGTGATGCTGGGCATTTCGGTGTACATCCGTCTGCAGATGAACGAATCCCCCGCCTTCCAGAAGATGAAGTCCGAGGGCAAGACCTCCAAGGCCCCGCTGACCGAAGCCTTCGGCCAGTGGAAGAACCTGAAGATCGTGCTGCTGGCCCTGTTCGGCCTGGTGGCAGGCCAGGCCGTGGTCTGGTATTCGGGCCAGTTCTATGCGCTGTTCTTCCTGACCAGCGTGCTGCGCGTGGATGGCGCCACAGCCAACATTCTGGTGGCGCTGTCGCTGATCATCGGCACTCCGTTCTTTGTGATCTTCGGTACGCTGTCGGACAAGATCGGCCGCAAGCCCATCATCCTGGCGGGTATGGCCCTGGCGGTGGTCACGTATTTCCCGCTGTTCAACATGCTGACCAACGCGGCCAACCCTGACCTGGCCGCTGCGCAGGCCAAGAACAAGATCGTGGTGACGGCACCTGCTGGCGACTGCTCATTCCAGGGCAACCCCGTGGCGCGTGAAATCGACTTCACCAAGTCGTGCGACATCGCCAAGCGTTTCCTGGCCCAGAACTCGGTGAGCTACGAGAACGTGGTCGCCACGGGTGCGGGCCCTTCGACCGTGAAGATCGGTGACAAGGAAATCGCGGCCCCGACCGCCAAGGTGGTCAACAGCACGTTTGACGAAGAAAGCGCCAAGAGCATCGCGGCCTTCAAAAAGGAAGTCGGCGAAGCGCTCAAGGCTGCGGGCTATCCGGCCAAGGCGGATCCCGCCAAGGTCGACAAGGTCATGATCGTTGTGATCCTGACCATCCTGGTGATCTACGTCACCATGGTGTACGGCCCCATCGCTGCCATGTTGGTGGAGTTGTTCCCAACCCGCATCCGCTACACCTCCATGTCGCTGCCCTAACACATTGGTAACGGCTGGTTCGGTGGCCTGATGCCGACCATTGCGTTCGCGATGGTGGCCCAGAACGGCAACATGTACCACGGCCTGTGGTACCCCATCGTCATTGCAGGCGCCACGTTCGTGATCGGTCTCCTGTTCGTCAAGGAAACCAAGAACAACGACATCTACGCGGACGACTGATAACGGGTCAGCCCAGCGTCCCGGCCGCAGCGCCGGGACACTTAATCAAGGGCCTTCCCTGAGCCGGAAGGCCCTTTTTTAAGTCAACCTCAATCATGGAGATAAGGCATGTGGAAAATTGTGGTCGGATTTATCGTGTTTGCGGCGTTAGCCATGTTTGTGATCATCAAGGGTGGTAGCGACCTGGATATGAGCGGCGAGAAGCACGGCACGGATACGTCGCATGCCCCGGCCGCGCCCGCCTCGGCAGCGCCTGCGCCTGCCTCAGCGCCAGCAGCGGCCGTACCTGCCTCGGGCGCCAGCGAAGCCAAGTAATCCGGCGGCCGCACACGTTCGCCGCAGCCCGCATTCGCTGTGCAGCACCACGGCGCTTGCGGTCAGCGACGGAACTTGCCATCCGGGCCGATGATGGAGAGATCGGCAAAGTCCAGGCCCGTGTGGTCTTCGGGCGAGAAGTTCAGCTCCAGCCCGCCCAGGTCAAACTTGCGCAGGCTCTCCAGCGCGGCCTGCAGCTTCTCGCGCGTGGGCTTGGAACCTGCGCGGCGCAGGCCTTCCACCAGCACCTTGGCACCCGCAAAGCCTTCGAGCATGGCGGGGCTCAGTTCGGTGATGCCCTTGGCGCGGCCCAGCTCCTGGGCCTCCTTCACCAGCGGGAACGTCATCGCCCGCTCGTTGGGAAACACTTGCGTCACGATCACGCCACGGCTGTTGGCACCCAGGCTCTTGATGAAGCCGCCGGACGCATTGTTGGACAGCGTCACGATCTGGGCGGTGGATCCTGCCCGCCGCAGGGCATTGGTGGCTTCCACCACGGCCGCCCCGGATGCCACCATCAGCACCGCCTGCACCTCGGCCTTGACCGCCTTGGCCACGATGGGGGCGAAATCGGGCTGGGCACGGTCAAACTTTTCTTGCACCACGGGTTGAAGCTTGCTGGCCGCGAGACCCTTGAGCGCACCGGCAATACCATCGTCTCCAAAGCTGTCGTTCACCGACACCAGCGCAATCCGGCTCATCCCCAGAGAAGCCAGGTGGGTCATGGCCTTCTCTGCCTCGCGCTGGTAGGTGGCACGCACGTTGAAGATGTGTTTTTGCACAGGCTTGTGC
>JBKCTS010000422.1:0-4073 GCA_046318695.1 Acidovorax sp. | reverse complement strand
CGGCAAGACCATGGTGGACGGCAAGTTCGATTTCGGTTTTGCGGTGGACTGGATGCGCAAAGACCTGGGCTTGGTGCTGGAGGAAGCCAGACGCAACGGCTCACGCGTTCCGGTCACCGCACTGGTGGACCAGTTCTATGCCGATGTACAGCAAATGGGCGGCAACCGCTGGGATACGTCCAGTCTTATCAAACGCCTGAGATGAAGCCCCGCTCAGGGTGCCCGGGCAGGTGAGTTGTCCGTTGTTACCGGTGCGGGTTGGGCGGCAATGCGGCGCAGTTCTTCTTCCGAGATGATCTCGAACACGCGTACAACCTTGCTCACGCCGCTCACGCCGCGCGTGACTTCGGTGGCACGAGCGGCTTCGCGCTGCGACACGCGGCCCATCAGATAGACGATGTTGCGCTCGGTCACCACCTTGAAGGCGTTGGCCGAGAGGTCGCGCGCATCAACCAGGCTGGCACGTACCTTGCCCGTGATGAAGGTGTCGTTGGAGCGCTGGCCCAGGGTGCTGGGCGGCATCACCGCCAGATCGTTGACCACCGAGCGCACGTTGTCCACTTGGGAAACGATCTGCTCGACCGTCTGGCGGTCCTGGGCGTTGTTCACCTCGCCCGTCAGCAGCGCCTGACGGTTATAGCTGGTGATGTTGACGTGCACCCGGTCGCCCAGGGCTTCACGGATGCGGGCTGCGGCGCGCAGCTCGATGCCTTCGTCCTCGATCTGGGTGCCGGCCGTGCGGCGGTCCACCGCCATCGCGGTGCCCACCACGGCGCCGCCAACAATCAGTGGGGCGCAGGCGGACAGCCCGGCAGCGAGTGCGGCAGCGGCCAGCACGGTGCAAACCGTGCGCCGGGCCGAGCGGATCACATCAGTGCGGCCTTGCAAGCAAGAATGGCTGGTCTGGTTCATAGCGGCGTCTCCTGTTCACCAAGTAACTGAGCGTCCACACCGTCGCTCAGACAGTGCAGCACAAGGGCATGGACTTCGCGCACGCGCGCTGCACGGTCGTGCGGCACGCTGATCAACACGTCGGTTTCGCGCAGCAGGGCGGCCAGCTTGCCACCAGTGCGGCCCGTGAGCACCACCACGGTCATGTCGCGCTCGTGGGCGGCTTTGGTAGCGGCCAGCAGGTTGGCGTCGTTGCCGCTGACAGACAGCAGCAGCAGCACATCACCCGCCTGCCCCAGCGCCCGCACCTGGCAGGCAAACTGCTGGGTCGAGTCGCTGGCGCTGGCCGATACGGCCGTGAGCATGGTGCTGTCGGAGGTCAGCGCCAGCGCCGCCAGCTCGGGCCGCTCGCGCTCGAACCCCGCCACGCAGAAGGCCGCAAACTGCTGCGCTTCAGCGGCCGACGCGCCGTTTCCACAGGCCAGCACCTTGCAGCCGCCGGTCACGCAGGCCAGCACCGCCTGCACCGCTGCCGCGATGGGTTGACTCAGGGCCTGGGCGGCCTGGTACTTCAGGTCCGCGCTGTCGATGAAATGCTGTTGGATGCGTTGCTCAAGCATGAGCCCCGGATGATACCCGGTGGGTGTTACAGCTTTGGTAGCAATCCGTAGAGTCTGGCGGGGCGCTACCGCTACTGCGGGGCCTGCACGGCCACGACTCAGTGCGCGTCAAACGCCGCCTGAATCCACTGCACCGTGTCTTCGACCAGCACCACATCGAACCGGCACGGTGGCGGCGACGGCAGACGCAGCAGGTAGTGGCGTGCCGCCAGCACAATGCGCCGCTGCTTGACCGCGCCAATGCTCGCGCCAGCGCCGCCAAACGCTGACGAGGCGCGGCTTCGCACCTCGACAAAAACCAGCGTGCCGTCGCGATCGCGCATGACAAGATCGATCTCACCCCCGCCGCGGCCCGGCGTCCGATACTTGCGGGTCACAGCGCGCAGCCCCTGGGCCTGCAGATAGGCCAGGGCTCGATCCTCCGCCGCATCACCACGAGCCCGCGTGGTAGGGGTTGCGGTGCCGGGTGCGGCTGCTGCGCCGCCGCCCGGCATGGGCTTGCTTCTTCCAAGGAATTTCATTGAGCGCATCTTTCGCTTCAGCCCTTGATGCCGCACGCGAAGCGTCGGCTGCGCAGCATTATCCGCAGGGGGCCCTGTACGTAGTGGCCACGCCAATTGGCAACCTGGCCGACATCACCCTGCGTGCGCTGCACGTACTGCAGCTGGCCGACACGGTGGCCTGCGAGGACACGCGCCACACCCAGGCCCTGCTGCGGGCCTACGGCATCGACAAAAGCGCTGCACAGTGCCTGGCCGTGCACCAGCACAACGAGGCGCAAGCCGCCCAGAACGTGGTGCTGCGGCTGCAGCAGGGCCAGCGCGTGGCGTACGTCAGCGATGCCGGCACGCCGGGCGTGAGCGACCCCGGCGCGCGCCTGGTCGCTGCCGTACGAGCGGCTGGCCTGCGCGCCGTGCCGCTGCCCGGCGCCAGTAGCGTGACCACCGCGCTGAGCGTGGCCGCAACAGTGGCCGGTGGCAGCGACAGCGGCGGCTTTGTCTTTGCCGGTTTTTTGCCCTCCAAAAATGTCGAACGCGCGACTGCCATCTCCCGCCAGTTGGCCAACGAGCCCCGCTGCGTAGTGCTGCTGGAAGCCCCCCACCGCATCGGCGAACTGGCCCAGGCACTCGCGATACTGGGTGAGCGACCCGTAACGCTGGCGCGCGAGCTGACCAAGCAGTTTGAGGAAGTCACCACCCGGCCTGCCAAGGATCTCAAGGACTGGCTGGACAGCTCACCGCAGCACTCCCGCGGCGAATTTGTGGTGCTGCTGCACCCGGTGAACGTGGCAACGGACGACAGCGAGAGCCTGCGCGTGCTGCGCCTTCTCGTTCAGGAGCTTCCATTGAAAACCGCGGTGCGACTGGCGGCCGAGATCACCGGCGCACCGCGCAACACGCTCTACAACACGGCACTGGGCTGGAAACGCGAGAACACCGGCGACACGACCCCAGGGGGCGACGACGCCTAAGGCGCCAACGTGTGAATTCAGCGGCCGGCGAAGCCGGTCCGCTGCAACGACGGGTTAGCGAAGTAATCGGCCCGCCCGCGCCGCAAACCGTTCCGAAGAAACACGTGGCGTTGGCCTGCTGAATATGGCAAGGTGGAACGCAGCACCGGCGAAGACCGACATAGCAATGGTGCAAATTGCCCGCGGGTTAGCGTGGTCATGGGCTGCGTCATCGACATTGGTGAGCCTGCGTTTGGCGTTTGACGCCTTGCACAGGCATCCCGTTTGAGAGAGTGATCAAGACGACGTACCCGAGCCGGTGCCACGTTCCACTTCTCATGATGGAGGATGCCATGGCTCAACGCAAGCGGCCCACCACACAGTCGGCCATCTCCCTGACCCACCCCAACGCCGCCGGTATCGACATCGGCAGCGCCGCGCACTTCATGGCCGTACCGCCAGACCGCGACAACGAGCCCGTGCGCGAGTTCGCCAGCTTCACCGCCGACCTGCACCGCCTGGCCGATTGGCTCGACGCCATATGCCGGTCGGTGACATCAAGCAAGCCCTCAATGCATTTGACTTCTGTGGCACCCAACTGGCCGAGTGCGACGCGCAGGTTCAGGCGCAGTTGCAGGCCTTGCATGTGCGCGAGGACGAACCGGCCCAAGGCAAGAAGCGCGGGCGCGCCCGCAATGCCCCGAAGTTCGATCTGCGCACCCAGCTCTTTCAGATGTGCGGCGTGGACCTCACCCGCATCGACGGCATCGATGTGACCACCGCGCTGGTGGTGGTGTCCGAGGTCGGCGCGGACATGGGCAAGTTCCCCAGCGACAAGCACTTCGCCTCCTGGCTGGGTTTGTGTCCGGGCACCAAGATCACCGGGGGCAAGGTCATGAGTGGCAAGACCAAACGCTGCGCCAACCGTGCGGCCCAGGCGCTGCGTCTGGCGGCAGCGGCCCTGCGTTCGAGCCAGTCGGCGCTGGGCGCGTACTACCGGCGCATGTGTGCGCGCATGGACAAGCCAAAAGCCGTCACGGCCGCTGCCCACAAGCTGGCACGCCTGATCTACGCCATGCTCCGCCACGGGCAGGAATACACCGACCGGGGGC
>JBKCTS010000421.1:0-2158 GCA_046318695.1 Acidovorax sp. | reverse complement strand
GAGCTGGTGGCGCGCGCGCTGCACAAGCATTCCCCGCGCGCTGCGGGCCCCTTCGTGGCCATCAACACCGCAGCCATTCCCAAAGATCTGCTGGAGTCCGAACTCTTCGGCCACGAGCGCGGCGCCTTCACCGGCGCGCAGACACAACGCCGAGGCCGCTTCGAGCAGGCCGAAGGCGGCACCCTGTTCCTTGATGAAATCGGCGACATGCCGTTTGACCTGCAAACGCGGCTGCTGCGCGTGTTGTCCGATGGTCAGTTTTACCGGGTCGGCGGCCCTGTGGCCGTGAAATCGCATGTGCGCGTGATTGCCGCAACCCACCAGGACCTGGAAAAGCGCGTCAAGGAAGGCGGTTTTCGCGAGGATCTGTTTCACCGCCTGAACGTCATCCGTCTTCGCCTTCCGGCGCTGCGCGAGCGACACGAAGATGTGCCCGTGCTCACCCGCCACTTTCTCCAACAGAGCGCGCGTCAGTTGGGTGTGGAGCCCAAGCGGATTGCCGACTCCGCGCTGGTAAGGCTTGAGCAGTTCGGCTTTCCGGGCAACGTGCGCCAGTTGGAGAACATCTGCCACTGGCTCACGGTCATGGCGCCAGCGCAGGTGATCTCGGTGCAGGACCTCCCGCCCGAAGTGCTGGAGTCTCCCGTCCACCACAGTGCGACGCGTGTGCGGGCCGAGCCCCCGGCGGCCCCTATGGCCACAGCGCCGCTTTCAAATCCTGCAGCAGAAAGCGAGCGGCGGGCCGAGGCGCTGCCCATGCCCGCCGAAAGCATCGACCCGCCCAAGCATGCCACCGGTGGCAGCGCCCCCGCGGCGGTGTCCGCTGTTGCAGGCATGGCCGTGCCAGCCCATGCGCCCGTCGCGGCAGCATCGCCCGACTTTGCAGCCGCGGGCGGCGGCGCATCGCAGGGCGGCATAAGTTGGGAGCAGTCGCTGGAAATCGAGGCACAGCGCTTGCTCTCGGGCGGGCAGCCCGAGGTGTGGGATGCGCTGACCCGCAAGTTCGAATCGCGGCTGATCCGCACGGCCCTGGCTGCGACCCACGGGCGGCGCATGGAGGCTGCACAGCGCCTTGGCATCGGTCGCAACACCATCACGCGCAAGATCCAGGAGTTGGGTCTGGACGCGCCCGAGGACGCCGGAGCCTGAACGCAGGGGCCAGCGCCGCCACGACGCGCTGCGCGACGGCTGTGCCAGCCGCACCAAACACCAGACGCTGGGCCGGCCACCGGCAAAAAGAAACGCGGAAAAAACGCGGAAAAAACTCGGAAGGGGAGGGCTGGCAGCCGCCCGCCTCAGCGGATGCGAATTGCCGCGCAGTCTCAGGCCAACGCGCCCGTGAGCGACACCACGACTGGTGAGTGGTCGCTCGGTTGCGGGTTCTTGCGCGGCCCGCGGTCCACCGTGCATGCAGCTACACACCCCCGTACCGCGTCGCTCACCAGGATGTGGTCAATGCGCAGGCCCCGGTTTTTCTGGAAGCCCAGCATGCGGTAGTCCCACCACGAATAGGTTTTTTCGGGTTGCTCGAACATGCGAAACGCGTCGGTCAGACCCAACTGGAGCAGGGCGCGGAAATGGGCGCGCTCCTCGGTGGTGTGGTGGATGGTCTCGCGCAGGCCCTCCGGGTCGTAGGAATCGCGGTCTTCGGGCGCGACGTTGAAGTCGCCCAACAGCACCAGTTGCGGGTGGGTCTGCAGTTCGGCGCGCACCATGTCTTGCAGCGCCTGCAGCCAGCGCATCTTGTAGGCAAATTTTTCCGACCCCGGCTCCTGTCCATTCACGAAGTAGCCGTTGATGAGTCTGAGCGGTCCGGCAGGCGTGTCCATCGTGGCGGCCAACACGCGCGCCTGCTCGTCCGGGAACCCTGCAATGTTGCGCACCACATCCCGCAGCGGCTTGCGGCTGACGATGGCGACCCCGTTGTACGTTTTCTGGCCGAACGCCACAGCCTCGTACCCGGCTTCTTTCAGAGCGCCATGGGGAAATTTGTCGTCAGTGAGCTTGAGCTCCTGCAGGCACAGCGCATCGACCGGGTTGGCATCCAGCCAGGCCAACACCTGGGGCAGCCGCACGGACAGGGAGTTCACGTTCCACGTTGCGATTTTCATGTTTTATTGGCCACTTACGCACGTCCGTAGGGCGTTTTTAGCTATCA
>JBKCTS010000420.1:0-1261 GCA_046318695.1 Acidovorax sp. | reverse complement strand
TTGTGTGGCGCGAACATGAATTTCGACCGGCTGCGCTTTGTGGCCGAGCGTGCCGAAGTGGGCGAAGAACGCGAGGCTTTGTTTGCCGTCACCATCCCCGAAGAGCGCGGCAGCTTCCGCCGCTTTTGCGAGGTGGTGGGCAGCCTGCCCGGAGGCCCGCGCAATGTGACCGAATTCAACTACCGCATCAGCGACGCCGCCCAGGCCCATGTGTTCGTGGGCCTCACCACGCACGGCAAGGGCGAATCCGAGAAGATCGCCCAGAGTTTCACCCGCCACGGTTTTGAATCGCTGGACCTCACGCACGACGAGCTGGCCAAGGAGCACCTGCGCCATCTGGTGGGTGGCCACTCGGCGCTGGCACGGGATGAGCGGCTCATGCGCTTTACCTTCCCCGAGCGGCCGGGCGCTCTACTCAAGTTTCTGAGCCTGATGCAGCCCACCTGGAACATCTCGCTGTTCCACTACCGCAACCAGGGCGCCGACTACGGCCGCATCCTCGTGGGCCTTCAGGTGCCGCCGGAGGACGCGGCCACCTTCGATACCTTTTTGGCCACGCTGGGCTACCCGTATGTGGAAGAGACCCTGAACCCGGCCTACCGACTGTTCCTGCGCTCCAAATAGGGTTCAAAAGGCACGCCGCCGCTCGACTGACGGGCACTGAATGCTATTTATTTGATAGCAAATACACCCGGCGCGGGCTATTTCCGAAACGGCATCTCCAGCGTGAGCGTGGCCGCTTCGCCCATGGCGGGGCCCAGTTGCGCTTGGCGCGGACCGAGGGCCTGCAGTACCAGCCCCGGCGCGACCGCAGCGCCCACCCGGTAGGGCTTGGCGGGCTGACCGTCCACGGCAATCAGGGCAGCCCCTCCGCCACTGCTGCGCCCGGAGATCACCCCGATCAGCGCAAACCGGCTGGCCAGTGCCACCTCCGGCGCGGCCGGTGCTGCGCTCGCCGCCGAAGGGACTGCGCCCAAAAGCCGGGCCAGCGCCTGGGCGTCTGGCGCGACCGCGCTGGCCACGGGCGGGGGCGCCAAGGCAACGGGCCCGGAGGCCGACAGGCGCAGGCCCCAATAGACAGCGCTCGCGGCCGCAGCGGCCCACAGAACCAAAGTCGCGAGGCGCACGCCCCAGGGGTTGCTCAGTGAAGTGGTCGCCATGCGCGGATTATGATGGAGCCGATTCGACCCTTCGAGAGACCGCCAGCAGTGAACACATCCCTCCCTGTCCTCTTGCGCTCCACCCGCCGCAGCCTGGCCCG